>NZ_JBFAOJ010000043.1:0-73683 GCF_040675205.1 Streptosporangium sp. NPDC049644
CCAATCTCCAGCCCCCCCCCCCCCCACCCGGCCCGCCGCCCCCGCCCCCCCCCCGGGGGGGGGGGGGGCCCCCCCCCCCGCCACGGGTCAGTGGCCCGCGAGCTCCTCGGCGACCGGGATGAAGGCGTCCAGGTCGCGCTCGTGGTGGAGCACGAAATAGGACAGGTCGTGGGTGTCGCGCCAGTGGCGGAGCTTGTCGACGACGTCCTGGCGGGTGCCGAGCAGCACCTGTGGCGTCTCGTCCTGCCGGGAGGAGTCGGCGGCGCTCCACGGCTCGTCCCGCTTGCGGACGCCGAGCTGCTGCACGCTGGTGCCGAGCTCGATCCGGTCGTAGCGGCCGGCCGCGGCCCGCCGTACCAGGTCGATCTTGGCGAGGAAGGCGTCCAGACCGCCGTCCCCGCCGTCGGGGCCGGTGCCGTCGGCGCGTACCCGCATGCCGAGGTTGATCACGTCGGCCTCGCGGGCGGCCAGCCCGAGCATGCGCGGGCCGCCGCCGCCGAGCAACAGCCGAGGGTGGGGGCGGCTCGGGGGCTTGGGGGTCTGGTCCAGGGCGGTGATCCGGTAGTGCCTGCCGTGGAAGGTGAAGGGGCCGTCCGCCCACAGACCCTTGAGCACGGTGATCGCCTCGGCCAGCCGGTCCACCCTGACCCCCGGCGGCTCGAACGCCAGCCCGGCGCCGGCGTAGTCGGCGGCCATCCAGCCGGTGCCGAGGCCCAGCTCCAGCCGGCCCTCGGAGAGCAGGTCGACGGTGGCGGCCTCCTTGGCGAGCACCGCGGGGTGGCGGAAGTCGTTGGCGAACACCAGCGTGCCGACCCGCAGGCGGCTGGTGGCGCACGCCGCCGCGGTCATCGCCGCGACCGGCGCGAAGCGGGGACCGACCAGATGGTCGGGGACGAGCAGCACGTCGAAGCCCGAGTCCTCAAGGCGGCGTGCCGCCTCGGCCCAGGCCCTGGCCGAACCGGCCTCGCGGATCACGGCGGCGAACCGGAACGGGCGATCCATCGGCATCCCCTTTTTTCAACCAAGCGCTTGCTAAGCATAGAGGTGCCGCCCGGGCACGGAAAGGCGACTGTTGTTACCAAGCGCTTGCTTTAGCGGGCGGGAGGTTCGACACTGAGCCAATGGCTGACGACAACCTGGTCCGCGAGGTGACCGACGACGAGGTCGCCTTCTTCGCGGACAACGGCTGGGTAAGGCTGCCACGCCTGGTCGAAGGCGGCTACGTGGCCCTGCTCCGCGACCGTGCCCGGGAACACCTCGCCGAGCGCTCGCGGGTGGTCGCCTCCAAGGTCGACCAGGCGTTCGGCCAGTCCAGGGACATCGCCGAGACCGACGAGCACTTCCGGGACCTGGCCTTCGCCCCGGCCCTCGGCCGCGCCGCCACCCGGCTGCTGCACGGGGTGGCCGGGGTACGGATCCAGGTGACCAACCTGCTGATCAAGGAGCCGGACGGCGGGCACGGCGCCACCGAGTTCCACCAGGACTTCCCGTGGATGCCGATGGACCGCTCGGCCATGCTCACCGTCTGGCTGGCCCTGGTCGACGTGCCCGCCGACATGGGCTCGCTCCGGTTCCTGTCCGGTTCCCACCGGTACGGCCTGCTGGGCCGCTCCTTCGCCAGGGACGGCGACGACCAGTTCAGCCAGCATCCGTGGCTGAAGGAACTGGAGACCTCCCCGCCGCTGGACCTCTCGGCCGGGGACGCGACCGTGCACCACGCGCTGACCGTCCACGGGGCGGCCGCCAACCGCAGGGACGGTGCCAGGCTGTCGTTCACGGTCACCTACTTCGACGCGGACGCGCTCTACACCGGCACGCCGTACGGGCAGACCGACGGTCTGGGGCTGGTCGTCAACCAGCCGTTCGAACACCCGAGGTTCCCGGTCGTCGCGCACGCGTGAACGGGACGGCGACGAGCGAGGAGTGGTGAGCGGACATGAGTGACAGCCCCGTCCCGAGCGTCGAGACGATCACCGGCCCCATCGGGGACCCGGGCGCGACGCTCATGCACGAGCACATCTTCGGGCTCAGCCCGGAGATCCTGTGGAACTGGCCGGACATTCCCGAGGGCTGGGACCTCGAAGCGCGCGCCCAAGAGGCCGCGGCCAAGCTGAACGACCTGAAACGGCACGGCATCGACACGGTGGTCGACCTGACCGTGGTCGGCCTGGGCCGCTACGTGCCCGCGGTGCAGCGGGTGGCCGAGCTGACCGAGGTCAACATCGTGGTCGCCACCGGTCTCTACACCTACGACGCGCTGCCGCCCTACTTCGGCAACCGCGGGCCGGGCTCGCTGTTCGGCGGCGCCGACCGGCTGGCCGAGTTCTTCGTCAGGGACATCACCGAGGGGATCGGCCGTACCGGGGTGAAGGCCGGCGTCCTCAAGTGCGCCACCGACCACCTCGGCATGACCGCCAACTGCGAGCGGGTCTTCCGCGCGGTCGCCGAGGCGCACCTGGAGACCGGGGTGCCGATCTCCACCCACTCGCACAGTGCCTCGGGCGGCGGCCTGGAGCAGCAGAAGCTGCTGTCCCGGCTGGGCGTGGACCTCTCCAGGGTCGTCATCGGGCATGCCGGAGACGCGACGGACGTCACCTACCTGGAAGAACTCATCGCGAACGGCTCCTACCTGGGCATGGACAGGTTCGGCATCGAGACGATCAGCTCGTTCGAGGACCGGGTGGCGATCGTCGCCGAACTCGCCGCGCGCGGCCACGCGGACCGGATGGTCCTCTCCCACGACTCCTACTGCTTCAACGACCGCTTCGACGCCGACGTCGTACGGCGACGCCACCCCAACTACCACCTGCTCCACATCTCCAGGGACGTACTGCCCGAGCTCCGCAGGCGGGGCGTCACCTCCGAGCAGATCGACCTGATGCTCATCGCCAACCCCCGCCAGATCCTCGCCCGGCGCGAGCCGTACCGAGAGGCAGGTCATGATCACCGCTGAGGACTTCGACGTCAGCGCGGCCTGGCACGTCGCCGCGCCCTACGACTTCCTGCGCAGGCTCCGCGACGAGCGCCCGGTGTTCCACAGCGAGCACCTGGGCGCCTACGTCATCAGCCGGCACGAGGACGTGCGCGCCGCCTACGGCGACCCCGGGCGCTTCTCCTCCGAGGGCTCGCTGACGATCTCCCGCAGCCTCGCCGGCGAGACCAGGCGGATGCTGGGCGAGCACGGCTCGTTCCTGTCCAGCTTCGTGGCCAACGTCGACCCGCCCACCCACACCCGGCTGCGCCGCTCGGTCTCGCGCGCCTTCACCCCGCGCGCCGTCGCCGCGATGGAACAGCGCTTCCGCGACCTGAACGAGGAGGTGCTCGACCGGGTGATCCCGAGCGGCGGGGGAGACCTGGTCGCGGAGATCGCGCACGTGCCCTCGGTCAAGCTCACCGCCCGCTTCATCGGCGTCCCCGAGGAGGACGAGGCCTTCGTCAAGGAGCACGTGAAGGACTGGTTCCAGCTCTTCCTGTCGCCGCAGCCGCCCGAGCGCCAGCTGGTGCTGGCGGCGAGCTTCCTGACCTACCTCGACTACGTCGACAAGCTGGTCGCCTCCCGCGCCGCAGAGCCGCGCGACGACTTCGTCTCGCTGATGACCTCGCTGATCGGCACCGAGCTGTCGCACCGCGAGGTCGTCGAGCTGATCTCCACGATCCTGCTCGGCGGCAACGACACGGTACCCAACCAGCTCGGCAACAGCGTGTTCAGGCTGCTGCGCGAGGGGATCTGGCCGGTGCCGCCCGCGCTGGTGCAGAACGCGGTGGAGGAGTGCATGCGCATCGACGGCGCCAGCCTCGGCTCCTTCCGGTATGCCACCGTCGATGTGGAGATGCACGGCGTGACCATCCCGAAGGGCTCGCTCTGCCTGCTCTCCACCGACTCCGCGGCCCACGACGAGCGCGTCTTCGACGAGCCGGACGAGTTCCGGATCGACCGCGGCAACGCCGACGCGCACATGACGCTCGGCTACGGCATCCATTTCTGCGTGGGGGCCGCGCTCGGCCGCCTGCAGCTCCGTACCGCGCTGAAGGTGCTGGGCCGCCGCCTCCCGGGGCTCCGCCTGGCATCGGGCGGACCGCCCGTCACCTACCGCACGTCGCTGGTCGGGCGGGGTCTGACCGCGCTGAACGTGGAATGGTGACGCGCTTCGACGGCCGGGTGGCGCTGGTCACCGGTGCCGCCTCGGGAATCGGCGCGGCGACCGCGCGCCGGCTGGCCGCCGAGGGCGCCTGCGTCGGGGTCGCCGACCTGTGGGCCGCGGGCGCGCGCTCGGTGGCCTCGGCGATCAGGGCCCGCGGCGGTACGGCGTGCGCGCTCCACTGCGACGTGTCGAACGAGGCGGAGGTGAAGGCGGCCGTGGCGCAGCTGACCGGCTCGTTCGGCGGGCTGGACGTGCTGCACTCCAACGCCGCCTGCCTGGACCGCGACGTCTACGGCCGCGACCAGGACCTGCTCGACCTGGACGTCGGGATCTGGGACCGCACCATGGCCGTCAACCTGCGAGGGGCGATGCTCATGGTCAAGCACGCGGTCCCCGCGATGCGCGACGGCGGCGCGATCGTGCTGACCTCGTCGGTGTCCGGGCTGGTGGGCGACGCCGACCACGCGGCCTACGGGACGTCCAAGGCGGCCCTGACCGGATTCACCCGCTACGTCGCCACCATGTACGGCTCGCGCGGCATCCGCTGCAACGCGGTCGCCCCCGGCCTCGTCATGACCGACGCGGCGCGCGGGGCGATGTCCCCGCGGCGGCTGGCGGAGAAGGCCGCCGAACGCCTGCTGCCCTGGGCGGCGGAGCCGGACGACGTGGCGGCGCTGGTCGCGTTCCTCGCCTCGGACGAGGCGCGGTGCGTGACCGGCCAGACGATCGTGGTCGACAGCGGGACGACGGCGCACCGTCCGGAGCACGCGATCAGGGCCTGGGAGCGTGCGAAACTGGATCCGTGACGTTATCTGTGGGTCTGGTAGGTGCCGGGCCGTGGGCCGAGATGGTGCACGCGCCGATGCTGGCGGCTGGTCCGAACACACGTCTGGCGGGCGTGTGGGCTCGTCGCCCCGAGGCAGCGGCCAGATTCGGCGCTCCCGTCTTCGAGCGGATCGAGGAACTGTTCGACAACTGCGAGGCGGTCGCGTTCTCGGTGCCGCCCGCCGTCCAGGCGGAGCTCGGCGTGCTCGCCGCCAAGGCGGGCAAGGCACTGCTGCTGGAGAAACCGCTCGCCGCCGACCTGGACGGCGCGCGGCGGCTGGCCGAGGCGGTCGCCGAGGCGGGCGTGGCCTCACAGATGGTCCTCACCTGGCGTTACTCGCCCGCCACCCGGGCCTTCCTGGCCAGGGTCACGGCCATCGAGCCGTTCGGCGGCCGGGCGGCCAACATCTCGGGGGCGATGCTCGGCGGGGACTTCGCCACCTCCTGGCGGCTGGAGCGCGGCGCGATCCTCGACGTCGGCCCGCACATGATCGACATGTTGGACGCCGCGCTCGGCAGGGTCGTCGGGGTCCGCGCCCACGGCAACCCACTGGGCTGGGTCGGCTTGCTGCTGGAGCACGAGACCGGCGCGGTCAGCGAGGCGTCGCTGTGCATGAGCGTGCCGGGCGAGAGCCCGCCCTCCGACGTCGAGATCTACGGCCGCCTCGGCCGGGAGAGCATGGACGACACCCGGCTGGGCTCCGACGTCTTCTCCCTCATGCTCATGGAGTTCGAGCGGACCGTGCGGCGCGGTGGCGGCCACCCCCTGGACGCCGCGCACGGCCTGCGCCTGCAGGAGATCATCGCCGCCGCCGAGGAGCAGCTCGGCTGAGAGGCGCCCCCGCCGAACGACGGCCCGCCGGACGAGCGCGGCCTGCCAGGGGGACGGAGAGCGGCTCTTTCGAAGAGCGGGCCGGGGGTCTGGCGGGCGGTCCGGCCGGAGCGCGGCCTGTCGCGGGACGGCTCGCCGGTGGCGTTGTACCTGGAGAGCGGTCCTTGGCGCGGCCTACCCGGGGAGCCACAGAGCGGTCTGTCCGAAGCCTCGGCATAGAGGCTGTTCGGGGGAGTTGATAGCGTTTGTCCAACGCGTGGTGTGAGCGAAGTCCGGTGTGAGTCCGGCGCTGTCCCGCAACTGTCATGGCCCCTCGTGGGTCGAGCCAGGTCGCCTCCGCCGCGTCGTCGACGCCGACCCTCGTGGAAAAGGGTGACCCGTCCTTGCCTGGGTCCCTCGGTTCCGGTAACTGAAAGGACCTCCCTTGAGGCCCGTACGCAGCGCCCTCGCCGGCGCCCTGCTCGCCACGCTGACCCTCGCCGGATGCGGCCAGACATCCCCCGCGACCTCGCCTTCCACCACCTCCGCAAGTGCCGCCGCGACTCCTTCGGCGGCGGGCTTCCCGGTCACCGTCGAGGCGGGCAACGGCTCCGTCACCATCGAGAGCAGGCCCGAGCGGATCGTCTCGCTCGCGCCCACCGCCACCGAGAGCCTGTTCGCGATCGGCGCCGGAGCACAGGTCGTCGCGGTGGACGACCAGTCCAACCACCCCGCCGAGGCGCCGAAGAGCGACCTGTCCGGTTTCAAGCCGAACGTCGAGGCGATCATCGCCCAGAAGCCCGACCTGGTCGTGCTCTCCGACGACATCGACGGCATCGTCGCCGCGCTGGGCAAGGTCGGCGTACCGGTGCTGCTGGAGCCCGCCGCCGCCAAGCTCGACGAGGCCTACGACCAGATCATCGACCTCGGCGCCGCCACCGGCAACGGCGAGCGGGCCACCGAACTCGCCGAGCGGATGAAGAAGCAGATCGACGAGCTCGCCGCCGCCGCGCCGAAGGACGCGAAGCTCACCTACTACCACGAGCTGGACGTCACCCCCTACGCGGCGACCTCCGCCACCTTCATCGGCCAGATCTACGGGCTGTTCGGCCTGACCAACATCGCCGACAAGGCCCCCGACGCGGCGGGCGGCTACCCCAAGCTCTCCGCCGAGTTCGTCGCGCAGGCCGACCCCGACCTGATCTTCCTGGCCGACACCAAGTGCTGCGGCCAGTCGAAGGACACCCTCGCCAAGCGTCCGGGCTGGTCCAAGCTGTCGGCCATCAAGAACGACCGGGTCATCCTTCTCGACGACGACATCGCCTCCCGCTGGGGACCGCGGGTCGTGGACCTCGCCCAGCAGGTCGGCGAGGTCGTTCAGAAGGCCGCGGCCAGCTAGTTGACAGATCTCCCCCGCTCCTCCGGCGTCCCCGGCGGCACGGCCGGGCAGGCTGCCCGGCTCAGCCCGGCGGTGACGGCCGCGGCCGTGGCCCTGCTGCTGGCGAGCATGCTCGCCGGGCTGCTGGTCGGTGCCGCGGACATCGCGCCGCGCAGCGTACTGATCCAACTGCTCGACTGGTTGCCGTTCGTCTCGGCCGACTCCGGGCTGGCCCCGGTCGAACTGAGCCTCCTGGCCGAGATACGGCTGCCCAGGGTCCTGCTCGCCGCGATCGTCGGCGGTCTGCTGGCCGTCGCGGGAGCCGGCTACCAGGGGGTCTTCCGCAACCCGCTGGCCGACCCCTACCTGCTGGGAGCCGCCGCGGGCGCCGGTCTGGCGACCACGGCGGCGATCGTTCTCAGCAAGGGCGACGGCGAGGCGATCGGCATCCCCGCCGCGGCCTTCGTCGGCGCCGTCGGCGGCGTCCTGCTCGCCTACGCGCTGGGCAACGCGGCGGGCCGGGGCGGCGGCACCGCCACGCTGGTCCTCGCGGGCGTGGCGGTCACCTCCTTCCTCACCGCCGTCCAGACGTTCCTGCAGCAGCTCAGGGTGGAGGAGCTCCAGCGCATCTACGCCTGGATCCTCGGCAACGTCGGCGGCGGCTGGGGTCAGGTCACGCTGGTGGCCCCGTACGCGGTCGTCTCGGTGACGGTCATGCTGCTGCACGGCAGGCTGCTCGACGTGCTCTCGGTCGGTGACGACGAGGCGGTCACCCTCGGCCTGAACGCCGCCAGGGTCCGCCTCGTCGTGCTGTTCGCGGCCTCCCTGGCCACCGCGGCGGCCGTGGCGGTCAGCGGGCTGATCGGCTTCGTCGGCATCGTCGTGCCGCACGTGGTCCGCCGCCTGACCGGCTCCTCGTACCGGGTCGTGCTGCCGATCTCGCTGATCGGCGGTGCCGCCTTCCTGGTCCTCGCCGACCTCATCGCCAGGACCGTGCTCGCCCCCGCCGAGCTGCCCATCGGGGTGGTGACCGCCTTCTTCGGCGCGCCGTTCTTCGTGGCCGTACTGCGCATGACCCGCCGGGTGGAGACATGAGCGTCCAGGTCCGTCCGTACGGGGCGCACGCGACCGTGGCCCGTGCGCCGCGCGGAGGGGAGATCCGGTGAGCCGCCTCGCGGTGAGTGACCTGTCGGTGGTGCTGGACCGGCGGACCGTGCTGTCCGGCGTCGGGCTCGACGTCGATGACGGCGGCTGGCTGGCCGTCATCGGCGCCAACGGCGCGGGCAAGTCCACGCTGCTGCGCGCCCTGGCTGGGGTGCTGCCCTGTGCGGGCGAGGTGCTCGTCGACGACGTGCCGGTCAGACGGCTGCGGCCCAGGGACCGGGCCAGGCTGCTGGCCTACGCCCCGCAGTCCCCGGCGCTGCCGGTCGACATGACGGTGTTCGACTACGCCCTGCTCGGGCGTACCCCGTACATCCCCTACCTGGGCCGCGAGGGCCGCCGCGACCGCGAGGTGACCGCGTCGGTGCTGGAGCGGCTGGACCTGTCGCACCTCGCCACCCGGCGGCTCGGCCGTCTGTCCGGAGGCGAGCGCCAGCGCGTGGTGCTCGCCAGGGCCCTGACCCAGCAGGCCCCGGTGCTCCTGCTCGACGAGCCCACCACCGCCCTCGACCTGGGACATCAGCAGCAGGTGCTGGAGCTCGTGGACCGGCTCCGGCTGGCCGACGGACTCACTGTTGTCACGACATTGCATGATTTGAGCCTGGCCGGCCAGTACGCTGACTCGATGATGTTGCTCTCGGGCGGCCGGATGGCGGCCTCCGGCACCCCGGCCGAAGTACTGACCGGAGAGCTGATCGGCGAGCACTTCGAGGCCCGCGTCCGCGTCGCCACCGGCCCCGGCGGCAGGCCCGAGGTCCACCTGGAGCGTCCTTGACCGGGTCTCATCCGAGCCCTCCCGAGTGGGGAGGTTCGTCCGAAGGGTTTCCGCGCGGGTCCGAGTTTCCTCCGGGTGTTCCTGAGCGGGTGCCAGGTTCGTCCGAAGGGGCGCCGAGCGGGTCCGAGGTTCAGACGGACGCATTCGATCGGCTCCGAGGTCCGGACGGGGTCTCCCTGAGGCTGAGTCACCGCGAGGAGGACGGCGCCCGGCTGGCCTCGCTGCTCTGGGAGTTCGGCCCCGGGTGGCGGGCGATCTCCTCGGCCATGGTCGGCGGCGGCATCGGCCCGGCCGCCTGGGCGCTCAACGCGCAGGTGGTCGGTGGATACTCGCGGATGGACCCGGTGGAGCACCTGCTGGAGCTCGCTCCGCCGGGCCCGGGGGTCGGCATGCTCACCGCCGCCTCCGTCGACCACTTCACCCGGGCCGCCGACGGGGGAGTGGAGGTCATGGCGACCGTCGGCCTGCGCGTACCCACCTGGGCAGCCGCCCCCGAGGGCGTCCCGGATCCAGAACTGGCCCCCATGTACCTGCCGGGAACCATCAACATCGTCGTCGCCGTACCGATCGCGATGAGCGACGCCGCCCTGGTCAACGCGGTCATGACGGTGACCGAGGCCAAGACCCAGGCCCTGCTGGAGGTCGGTTTCCCCGGCACCGGGACCGCCTCCGACGCCGTCTGCGTGGCGGTTCCGGAACACGGCCCGGAGGAACTCTTCGGCGGCCCCCGTTCCACCTGGGGCGCCCGCGTCGCCCGCGCCGTCCACACCGCCGTCCGCCAGGGCGCCCAGCAGTGGGCAAACCGTGATGTGTTGACCACTTAAAGTAATGGAGTTGTGGGAAGTAGCATGTGAGCGAGGGCGAGACTCCCGATACTGAGCAGGTGACCACGATGGCGACGAAGGAGCCGGCGGCCAGGCGGACGGTTCTCCAAGGAGAGCCGCCGTTCACTGTCGACGACCTGCTCAAGTTCCCCGACGACGGGAACCGCTACGAGCTCTTCAACGGGAGCCTGCTGGTGAGTCCTTCCCCTGTCCCCCTGCATCAGTACGCAAGTCTGCGTCTCGCGCGCATTCTCGAAGACGCTGCGCCGCCAGATTTCCAGCCGCTGCAGGAGGTAAACCTCCGGGTGGGTAGTCGTGACTTCTTCATCCCTGACCTTGTTGTGGTGCCGACGGAGACCGTCGATGAGAGAGGGCTGATGTTCGCGCCACGCGACATCCTCTTGGCCGTCGAGTTGGTCAGCCCGAGCACCCAGTCGCGAGACCGTCACCTCAAGAGGGCCGCCTACGCCGCTGCGGGCATTCCCGCCTACTGGCGGATCGAGTTGTCCGAAGGCCCGTCCGTCCACGTCCACGAACTCGCCGGGGACGAGTACAAACCCGCAGAAAGATACGAGGCGGGCGAGGTCGCGAACCTGCTCGCGCCGTTCGAGGTCTCCTTCGACCCCGCCGCGCTCACCCGGCCACGCGGGTAGCCCTGCCGTCGGGGTGAAGGGTGACCCCGTAGTCGGCGAGGGCGCCGTGCGGGGTGACGCGGCCGGTGTCGAGGTCGGCGAGGACCTCCGCGACGGGCCGCTCGTACGGGGAGCCGATGCCGCCGCCGCCGGTCGTCTCGATCACGAACGCCTCGCCCGCGCCGAGCCGGACGTTGTTCACCTTGGAGGCGAGGCGTTCCAGCGAGCCGTCCGCGCGCCGCAGGTAGAAGCCGCCGAGCCGGCCGGGCAGGCCACCGGAGCGCCCGGGCGGGGCGTTGCGCAGCCGGTCGCCCCGGGTGGTGACGTGGGCGTCGGCCAGAAAGCGGATCACCGTGCGGGAGCCGAGGCCGCCCCGGTGCCTGCCGGGGCCACCGGAGTCGGGAACGGTCTCCACCGACTCCACGACGAGCGGGCAGCGGGTCTCGACCGGCTCGACCTGGGGTACCGAGTTGCGGCCGATGCCGAAGTGCACGCCGGTCGCGTCCGGGCCGTCCTTGCCCTGCCGGGCGCCGACCCCGCCGAAGTCGTACGACAGGTGGATCCAGTACGGCGCCCCGACGGCCGCGATGGAGAAGGGCTGCAGGATGCCGCTCGCCGCGATGGCACGTTCGGGCATCGCGTCCGACAGCGCCTGGAAGACGGCCTCCATCGCCGCGTAGATGGGCACGAACCGGCCACCGCACGGGTAGGGGGAGCGCGCGTTGAGCAGCGATCCGGGTGGCAGTCGCACCTCGATCGCCCGCAGGCAGCCGTCGTTCATCGCGATGGACGGGTCCAGGAAGCAGCGCATCGCGAACACGGCGGCGGCCAGCGACTGTGACGAGGAGGAGTTGATCGCCGCGGGGACCTGGGGGTCGGTGCCGTCGAAGTCGAGCACGGCTCCCGCACCGGGGGTCAGGGTGACCGCGACCCTGACGGTGTGCGAGGTGGTGAGGTCGATGCCGTCGTCGTCGATCGGGTAGGACGCCTCGTAGCGCCCGGCGGGCAGGGCGAGAAGGGCCGCGCGGGTCAGCGTCTCGGTGTGGTCGAGATAGTCGTCGATCCCCCGGGCGAGCCCGGCCGGGCCGTACTCGCCGACCAGCGCCTCGATCCTGGCCGCGGCGACCGCGGTGCCCGCGACGAGCGCGCGCACATCACCCATGACCTTGTCGGGGGTACGGCTGTTGGCCCGCAGGATCGCCTCGATCGCCGGTTCCACGCCGCGCGAGGTGGCCAGCAGGACCGGGGGGAGTTGCAGGCCCTCAAGGAAGATGTCGGTGGCGAGCGGGGCCATGCCGCCCGCGGACAGGCCGCCGAGGTCCGAGACGTGGATCATCGTCGCGGTGAAGTAGGCGGGCTCGCCGGCGACAAAGACCGGCCGGTAGACGAGCAGGTCGTTGGTGTGCACCCCGCCCCGGTAGGCGTCGTTGAGCACGAACACGTCACCGGGCCGCATCCCGGCGGCCGGGATGTCCTTCAGCAGTTCGGGCAGCGCGACCTTCAGCGCCATGCTGTTCATGAGCGTGGTCGCCATCGACTGCGCGACCAGGCGCCCGCCCGCGTCGAGGATCGCCGCCGAGGCGTCGGACCCCTCGACGATGAACGTCGAGTAGGCCGAGCGCACCACCACGATGCTCGCCTCCTCGGCCGCCACCACCAGCGCGTTCCGCAGCACCTCCGCGGTCAGCGTCTCCGCCGTCGACCGACTCGCCCCTTCGGGGGGATCCCCGGTGAGGACCCCTCGTGCCGGCCGCCGGTGCGCCGTCGGGGGTTCCTGCGTCATGGTGTTCCGCCCTCGGTGAGGATTACCGACATGTCGTCCGCGAGCCTGGCCGTCCAGCCCGGTGGCACCACGATCGTCGCCTCGGCGTCCTCGACGATCGCCGGTCCCGCCGCCTCGCGCAGGGCCGCCCTGGTGAGCACCGGCACCTGTACGTATCCGCCGAGCTCGGGAAAGTACGCGGCCCGCCGCACCTCGGCGGTGCCGGAGGCATCGTGGGCCTCCGGGCGCTTCGGGGGCCCACCCGGTTCCCGGGCTCCGGGCACGGCGCGGGAAGGGGGAGGCGCGGGCGCGCTGCCGACCGGGGAGTGCCGGGCGGTCTGGGTGACGCGGACGCGGTAGCCGACGACCTCGATGGGGCCCCGCTGCTCGATGCCGTACACCTGCCGGTATCTCGCGAAGAAGCGGTCGGCCAGTTCGGTGGGGGAGTCGCTCCATCGCACGGTCAGGTCGTGGGCCTGTCCGGTGAAGCGGACGTCGGCTGAGCGGGTGACCGAGACGCCGGGGGAGCCGAGGGGCACGTTCAGGTCGGCGGCGGCGGTCTCGGCCAGGATGGCGAAGACCCGCACCGGGTCGGCACCCGGGGCGGACAGGACGCGGTCGGTGGACAGGTCGCCGGCCAGCAGGCCGGCCGCGGAGCCGACCCCGCAGTGCGCGGGAACGACCACCGTGGAGATGCCGAAGCGGGAGGCGACCCTGGCCGCGTGCATCGGGCCCGCGCCGCCGAAGGCGACCATGACGAACCCTCGGGGATCGATGCCCCGCTGCACCGTCACCACGTGGACCGCCGATCCCATCGAGGCGTTGGCGATCTCGTGGACGGCGTGCGCCGCCTCGGCGCGGGAGACCCCGAGCGGGCCGGCGAGGCGGCGGTCGACCGCCTTCTCCGCGAGGTCGAGGGAGAGCGACATCGTCCCGGCGGCGAACGAGGCGGCGTCGAGGTAGCCGAGCACCAGGTTGGCGTCCGTCACCGTCGGCTCGTCGCCGCCCAGGCCGTAGCAGGCCGGGCCGGGTTCCGAACCGGCCGAGCGCGGGCCTGCCCGCAGGGTGCCGGCCGGGTCCACCCACGCGATGCTGCCCCCTCCGGCCCCCACCTCCGCCAGGTCGATCGCCGGGATCTTGACCGGCACCCCGGTCCCGGCCCTGCGCCCGCCGAAGCTGCCCTTGCCGCCCACGTGGAACTCGTGGGTGATCTCCGGCTCGCCGTTCCTGATCACGCAGGTCTTGGCGGTGGTCCCGCCCATGTCGAAGGAGACGACGTCCGGATGGCCGGACGCGGCGGCGGCCAGCACCCCGGCCGCGGGCCCGGACTCGATGGTGGCCACGGCCCGCCGGGCCGCCAGTTCGGCGGACATCACGCCGCCGCCCGAGTCCATGACGTGCACCGGCGCGGTGATTCCGATGCCGGCCAGCCGAGCGGTCAGCCGCCGCAGGTATCCCGCCATGACGGGCCCGACGTAGGCGGACATGATCGTGGTGGTCGCCCGCTCGTACTCGCGCAGTTCCGGCCAGACCTCCGAGGAGATCACCACGGTCGGCACGACGCGCCGGAGGATCTCGGCGACCCGCCGTTCGTGCGAGGGGTTCGCGTACGAGTGCAGCAGGCAGACGGCGGCCGCGGTGACGCCCCGCCGCGCGATCTCCTCGCCGACGCGGGTCACGGCCGCCTCGTCGAGCGGTTCGAGCACCTCGCCCCGGTGGTTCACCCGCTCGGGCACCTCGAAACAGTCACCGGCGGCGACCGGCGGCGCGGGAGGGTCGAAGCGGAGGTCGTAGCGGTCCTCCTCGACCCGCGCGTAGCGGCCCAGGGGGATCGCCGAGCGGAAACCCCTGGTCGTGACATAGGCGACGCGGACGCCTCTGCGTTCGAGCACGGCGTTGGTGGCCAGCGTGGTCGCGTGCACGACCCTGGTCACCAGGGAGGGGTCCCTGCGGCCGAGCGCGGCGACGATGCCCGTGACGATGCCGTCGGCCGGGTCGTCGTGGGTGCTCAGGCACTTGGCGACGCTGATCCCGCCATCCGGCCCGCGGAGCACCACGTCCGTGAACGTCCCTCCGACGTCGACCCCGATCGAGTGGCTCAACGGCTCTCCCCGTCTGATCGTCCGGCGCTCCGGGCAGGTGGCCCGTCGCGACGCGGGGGCGGGTTCCGCGCCCGCCCGCCCACGAAGGGCAGGCTATTTCCCTAGCAAGCGCTTGTCCATGGGGGTGCCGGGGCCGCGTCCGGGCGATCGGCTCGCCCGTGTCCCGGTGGCCCTCGCCCTCCGCTCCTCTCGCGTTTTCGAATTCGTGGGCCCTCCAATCGCTTCGTGGGCCCTCCACCCGCGTACCGGAGGAGCCTCCTCGGGCGGACGGGGAGCAATGAGAGCTTTATCCCTTTTATTGCTTATTAGATGGAAATATCGAGAAATATGGGGTTTTCATCCCGCTGGATTTGGGTGACCGCGGGCCGTTGGGCGAGACGAGGGAGCCGGTCCCCTCGCGGTATACATTGTCGCGCCGGGGCCCGGTCGGGATTAGACTTTGCGTAACTGTCCGCGACGGGGGGTGGACATGGTGAAAGGCATGGTCGGCGCCGGGGTGGTGATGGTGAGGACGGGGCGGAGACATCCGTTTCGTGACCAGGTGCGGGCAACGGCGGAAAGAAAGCCAAGCCCTCGGGCCTGAATGGTTCACTTATTCACTCTGGTTTGCGACCCTTGTCCTATCCCCTGTAGGGAGTGGCGATGCGGCGGTTCGGTTCGGCGGCGGTGTTCGGAGGCCTCCTGTTGGCGGTCGCCGGGGTGGCGCCCGCCCTGGCTCACGAGCACCCCAGCGGGATCACCGACCTGGTGACCCCCGCGGTGGCCAGGATCGAGACCACGGCGCGCGTGGACATCACGCTCCTTGACCACATCGGCGAGCTGGTCCACGTGGAGCGTTCCTACGAGGTGCCGATCGGCAGCGGCACCGGCACGGTGATCAACCCCGACGGGGGCATGGTCACCCTCACCCGGGTGGTCAAGAACGACAGGGACGTCCGGATCTACGCCGCCAACAAGATCTTCGCCGAGCACCACAAGCTCAAGGTCCCCGCGGACTTCGAGCGGCACAAGCTCAAGGACGACCTGCTCGACCACCACCTGCAGGAGTGCTACCCGCCCAAGCAGCCCACCGCCACCTGCATCATCGACGTCACCACAGAGATCAGGGTCTTCCCCAACATCACCCCCGCCGACAAGGAGGGGTTCAAGGCCGAGATCGTCCGCGTCGGCGACAAGCCCGACAGCCCGGCGGTGCTGAGGCCCGTCGGCCGCGCCGACGGGAGCGCGGGCCTGCCCACCGCCCCGCTCGCCGCCGAGGTGCCCGCCAAGGAGGGCTCGCCGGTGGCGATCGCCGGGTTCACCGGGCGACCGGCCGCGAACCTGCCGGAGACCGTCGACATCGCCCACCTGCGGGCGGGTGGCGCCGGTGAGGGCGGCCGGCAGTTCAAGGACCCGGAGAACAAGGTCAACGAGCCGGAGAAACTGGGCGCCCTGGTCGACAGGGGGCTGCTCGGCGGCCCGGTGATCGAGGACAAGAAGGGCGAGGTCGTCGGCCTGCTGCTCGGCGGCGGCAAGGACGCCCGGATGATCGGTGTCAGGGAGGTCACCAAGGCCCTGGCCGAGGCGGACGTCGCGCCCGCCCGCGGCCCGATCGACGCCGCCTTCGAGCAGGCGCTGACCCGCTTCCACACCCACTACTACGGTGACGCGGTCCCCGCCTTCCAACGGGTGCTGGACCTCTACCCGGGCCACACCGTGGCCGCCGCGCACCTCAAGACGGCCCAGGCCAAGCGCGGCACCGCGGAGGACGAGGGCACCAAGAAGACGGCGGCCTCCACCGACGCGTCCGGCGGCGCGCCACTGTGGCCGTTCCTGGTCGGCGGCGGCCTGCTGGTGCTGGTGGTGCTGGCCACCGCGATCCTGCTCTGGCGCCGCAGGCTCTCCGACCACGAACCGGCGCCGGAGCCGAGCCCGCCCGCCGACACCCTGCCCCCCATCCCGCCTCCCAGCGTGAACCCGCCGCCCGTGCAGGCGAGATCGGTCTTCGACGAGCAGGTCGACTCAACGATCGTGGTCGGCCGCTCCTTCCCCGCACTGCCCAAGATCTCTTCGACCTCGCCCGGCCAGCCGGTGCTGGTGGCGCGCGATCCGGGCTCCAACACCGCTCCGGACCCCAGACCCGCCGAGACGACGGTGCAGAAGTACTGCACGGGCTGCGGGATGCGGCTGGGGCCCGCCCACAGCTTCTGCGGCTACTGCGGCCAGCCGGCCAAGACGTGATGTCAGCCAACGACAGGGCGCTGATCGGCCGGGAGGTGGCCGGCTACCAGATCGAGGACATCATCGGCAAGGGCGGCATGGCCGTGGTCTACCTCGCGGTCGACCCCAGGCTCAACCGCCGGGTGGCACTGAAGATCCTCAACCCGCTCCTCGGTGAGGACGAGCGGTTCCGTCAGCGCTTCGTGCTGGAGTCGCGCACCGTCGCGAGCATCGACCACCCCAACATCATCCCGATCTACGAGGCCGACACCGCCGACGACGGCACCCTCTACATCGCGATGCGCTACGTCAACGGCCCCGACCTGCGCAAGCTCTTCTACGACCGGGGCCCGATGCCGGTCAGCCAGGTCAACCGGACCTTCGCCCAGGTGGCCGCCGCGCTCGACACCGCGCACGCCCACGACCTGGTTCACCGCGATGTCAAGCCGGCCAACATCCTGATCGCCGCCCACACCGAGGGCGACCACGCCTACCTCACCGACTTCGGCATCACCAAGCACCGCACCTCGATCTCCGGACTGACCCAGACCAACCAGTTCATCGGCACCCCCCGCTACATGTCGCCCGAGCAGATCAACAAGGAGCACATCGACGGCCGCTGCGACCAGTACGGCCTGGCCTGCGTGGTCTACGAGGCGCTGGCCGGGAGGTTGCCCTTCCAGCGCGACAACGAGATCGCCCTGCTCTGGGCACACCTCGCCGAGACCCCCACCCCGCTCACCACGCTCCGCCCCGAGCTGCCGCTCGAGGTCGACGGCGTCATGATGCGGGCCCTGGCCAAGTCGCCCGAGCAGCGCTACGAGACCTGTGGCCAGTTCGTCGCCGAACTGCGTGACGCGATCAGCGGTGCCGGCCAGCCGTACCAGCTCACCCAGGCTCGCCCCGCCGCACCGACGGTGCCCACGGGGCGATCGGAGCCGAGCAGGCCCAGATCCGGTGGGAAGGGCATCCTCATCGGCGCGGCGGTGGCGATCACGGCGATCGTCGCGCTGGTGGCGATGCTCGCGACGTTCCTGCGCGGTGGCGACACCTGGGTGGCGTACCAGGGGTCGGCCGCGGTGCCGGTCGCCTTCCAGCATCCCGGCGCCTGGACCCTCCAACCGCACGCCGACGTGTTCGTGGTGGCCTCGCCGAGAGTGGAGCAGTTCCGGGCGCTGTTCGCCACGCCCGTCACCGCCGACTGGGCGACCGTGAACGAGATCATCAAGGACGACCCCCAGGACGCGGCCGGTCTCTACGCGCAGACGCTCGACACCCTCGACCCGCGCAGCAGTGCCAAACAGCTGCAGGAGACGATGCAGTCCTCGCTTCCAGGCACGGTCAGCGTCTTCTCCCAAGTCGTCCAGGTGAGCGTGGGCGGGCAGCCGGCCATCCGGCTGCAGGGGACGATCGCCGACCCGCAGCGCGGCGGCCAGCTCGAATTCACCGGCTGGGTCGTCGAGCGGCCGGACGAGCCGGCCCTCATGATCTATTTCTGCGCGCCCGGCAGGTGCGACAACGCGACCGCCAATCAGTTCGTGCGGAGTGTTTCATTCCCAATGTTCTGAACCGTTGACTTGCGTCCCACTTGTGATCGACTTGTCCGGGTGTTTTGTCCTATGGGCAAGACGGTCATCAAGCTTTAGTCTCCCCGCATGGCGGTTCTCCTCTCCCCTTTTCGGCACCTGCGCGCGGTGCCGAAGCCCGACTTGCTGATCGGCGTCGCGATCGTCGCCCTCGGCACGCTGGAGGCGTTCACCGTCGCCCCCGAGTACGGCGTGACCGAGACGACCGAGCTGTGGTGGGTCGGCCAGGCGCTCGTCACCGGCGTGCTCGTGTGGTTCCGGCGCCGGTCGCCGGTCGCCGTGTTCATCCTGATGATCATCGCTCAGTACGCCTGGTACCGGCAGGGGTACGAACACTGTCAGACCTGGCAGCTCGCCTCCCTGCTGATCGTCTTCCACACCGTCGGTGCCGAGCTCCCCTTCAGACCCGGGCTCGCCTGGGCCGTCACCGGCATCCTGGTGTTCGCCTCCGGTGCCGTCGACCACCGCCGGCTCCCCTTGGCGGAGGTCGTCTTCCTGGCCGTCCTCTTCGGCGCCACCTACCTCACCGGCCTCGCCCTGCACGCCTATGTCGCTCGGGTGCACCGCCTGGCCGAGCAGGCCGTTCACCTGGAACGTGGCAGGGAACGCGAGGCCGCCGAGGCCGTCGCGCGGGAGAGAGCGCGCATCGCCCGCGAACTGCACGACGTGGTCGCCCACAGCGTCAGCATGATGGTCATGCGGGCCGGGGCGCTCCGCCGCTCGCGAGGCGGAGACGACGAGACACTGCTGGGCATCGAACGGATGGGGCGCGAGGCGGTCGAGGAACTGCGCGTCATGCTCGGTGCGCTGCGGATGCCCCTGAACGAGGGCATCCCGCAGCCCGGCCTGGACCTGCTGTCCGGAACCGTGGACTCGCTCGTCTCCTCCGGGCTGCGGGTCACCCTCGACGTACGGGGGGAGGTGGTGAGGCTGGCATCCGGGCTGGATCTGTCGGTCTACCGCATCGCCCAGGAGGCCCTCACCAACGCGGTCAAGCACGCCGGAGAGTCCGAGATCCGGATCATGCTCTCCTACCACCGGGACTCCGTGGAGGTGGAGGTCACGAACGGGAGTGGGAACGGCGAGACGTTCTCCGCGCTGTCGACGGGCAACGGCCTCGTCGGCATGCGTGAGCGCGTCGCGCTCTTCGGCGGCACCTTCGAAGCCGGCCCGCGTCCAGAAGGCGGCTTCCGCGTCCACGCGTCCCTACCGACCTCGCTGGAGGTGTCGGCCGGTGAGCCGATCACATGAGTGGAACCGGCCGTATGAGCCGGTTGACCGACCGAACCATGAACCAGGCGCCGATCCGCCTGGCAAGAAGGAGAAGAAGTGAGCATCCGTATCGTGATCGCCGACGACCAGGCGATGGTCCGCGCCGGGTTGAAACTCGTCGTGGAGAGTGAGCCCGACATGGAGGTGGTCGGTGAGGCCCCCGACGGGGTCGAGGCCATCGCCGTGGTCCGCCGCACCAAGCCCGACATCGTGCTGATGGACATCTCGATGCCCCGTATGGACGGCCTCACCGCCGCCAAGCAGCTCCTGGGACAGCCGGAATCGCCGAAGATCATCATGCTGACCACCTTTGACACCGACGAGAACCTCTACACCGCGCTCCGCGCGGGGACCAGCGGGTTCCTGCTCAAGGTCTCGCCGCCCGAGCAACTGGTGGACGCCATCCGTGTCGTCATCGCCGGGGACGCCCTGCTCGACCCGGCCGTCACCACCCGGGTCATCGCCTCCTTCGCGGGCCGTCATGATCCCGCGCCCCCGCCGCAGCTGGCCGACCTCACCCCGCGTGAGCTGGAGGTGTTGCGCTCCCTGGCCCGTGGCCTGACCAACTCTGAGATCGCGGGGAAGCTCTTTGTCGGTGAGGCCACGGTCAAGACCCATGTGGCACGGGTGTTGATGAAGCTCCATCTGCGGGACCGCGCTCAGGCGGTGGTGTTCGCGTACGAGTCGGGCGTGGTGCGGCCGGGAGCGACGGTCGGGTAGTAGGAGATCCACTCCTCGCGGCTCATCCGGATCATTTTGACGCCGAGCCAGCCCAGCGCGACCGCGGGGGCGGCCCACATCGGAACGGTCACCGGACCGTACGGGACCACCATCGAGGCGAGGTAGCCGACGCCGGCGACGAGTGGCACCCACCAGTGTGCGAATCCCGCCCGCCAGACGCCGATCAGCAGGACGGGCAGGCCGAAGATGGCGAAGAACAGCCAGGGCATCTGGAACCCGAAGACGACGCCGGGCAGGTTCAGCATCTCCTCGAGGATCCGCTGCGCCTGCTCAGGGGTGTTCCGCTGCCCGAGCCACCACTCCACCGGGTCGGTCATGAGCAGGCCCGACAGGCTGATGTAGCCGAGGATGGTGAGCGAGCCGACGATGTGGCCGAAGACCACCGCGCGGCGGCGCATCACGTGCAGCAGGCCGAAGACCGCGAGGGCCATCAGCAGGTAGGCCCAGTGATACATCACCGACTGGACCTGGGCGAGGGCGGGATTTTCCGCGAAACTGACCGCTTCGCGCTCGTCGCCCCAGGTGCCGGGGTCGAGGATGACAGCGACGGCCTGGAGCAGCGGGGCGACGATCAGCAGTAGGCCTGATGTGACGCGCCGGAAGTCGGCTGAATCCTTGAACATGGTCTTTCTTCCTGTGGGGGGCCGCTTAGTTCAGGAAGGTAGGCGGCGGGCACCCGCCGGGTCGTCCGTCGCCGGGCTGATCCGGGGTCCCTCTCACGGGGTAAGAAGTTCTCACCATGGGCCGGTGAAAGGTGTGAGAAGTGCGTCTCATAAGGTCTAGACCACAGTGTGTGGGCTGGCGATCAGAAAGATAAGTGATGTTGCACGAAAAACTGGACTCGATCTACGACAGTGTCCTGCGCCGCAACCCGGGTGAGATCGAGTTCCACCAGGCCGTTCGCGAGGTGTTGGAGAGCATCGGACCGGTCCTCGGCAAGCATCCCGAGTATGCCGAATCCAAGATCATTGAGCGGATCTGCGAGCCGGAGCGACAGATCATCTTCCGGGTGCCGTGGGAGGACGACCAGGGTGAGGTCCACATCAACCGTGGCTTCCGGGTCGAGTTCAACAGCGCGCTCGGGCCCTACAAGGGTGGACTGCGTTTTCACCCCTCGGTGTACCTGGGCATCGTCAAGTTTCTCGGCTTCGAGCAGATCTTCAAGAACGGGCTGACCGGCCTGCCGATCGGCGGAGGCAAGGGGGGCTCGGACTTCGACCCCAAGGGCCGCTCCCAGCGCGAGATCATGCGCTTCTGCCAGAGCTTCATGACCGAGCTCTACCGGCACATCGGTGAGTACACCGACGTCCCCGCCGGGGACATCGGCGTCGGCCAGCGCGAGGTCGGCTACCTGTTCGGCCAGTACAAGCGCATCACCAACCGGTACGAGTCCGCGGTGATCACCGGCAAGGGGCTCAGTTACGGCGGCGCCCAGGTCCGCACCGAGGCGACCGGGTACGGCTGCGCGTTCTTCGTCGACGAGATGCTGAAGGCACGCGGCACCTCCTTCGACGGCAAGCGCGTCGTCGTGTCCGGCTCGGGCAACGTCGCCGTCTACACGATCGAGAAGGTGCAGCAGCTCGGCGGCACGGTGATCGCCTGCTCCGACTCCTCGGGGTACGTCGTCGACAACAAGGGCATCGACCTGGACCTGCTCAAGCAGATCAAGCAGGTCGAGCACCTCCGGATGGACGCCTACGCCAAGCGTCGCGGCGGCGAGGTGTCCTTCGTGGCGGGGCGGAGCATCTGGGAGCTGCCGTGCGAGGTGGCGATGCCGTCCGCCACCCAGAACGAGATCACCGGCAAGGACGCCGAGGCTCTGGTACGCGGCGGGTGCATCGCGATCGGCGAGGGCGCCAACATGCCCACCACGCCCGAGGGCATCCGGATCTTCCAGGAGGCGGGCGTCGCCTTCGGGCCGGGCAAGGCCGCCAACGCGGGCGGCGTGGCCACCAGCGCGCTGGAGATGCAGCAGAACGCCAGCCGCGACTCGTGGACCTTCGAGTTCTCCGAGCGCCGCCTTCAGGAGATCATGAAGGACATCCACGGCCGCTGCCTGAAGACCGCCGACGAGTACGGCATGCCGGGCAACTACGCGGCCGGCGCCAACATCGACGGCTTCAAGCGCGTCGCCGACGCGATGCTCTCCCTCGGCCTGATCTGAGCCCTGACCTGAGTCGTCTGCCGTGACCGCCAAAGGCGTCGGTCACCGGCACACCTTCCGTCGTGGCCCCGGACGCTGAGCCCGCTCCCCGCACACCGGGATGCCGGCGGCGTCCTGAGTGGACGTTCTCCAGCGGAACCGCACTCTGATCGCTGGAGCCCCGGCAGGGGCTCTACACGGGGAAGAACCACTCCAGCGCGGTGAGGGATTTGCTGACGTAAGAGTTCTGGCCGGTTTCGAGGCCGTAGGCCAGGTCCTCCACGAGGCTGCATCCGCCGTAGAAGAGGGCGCGCTCGCGTAGGGCGGTGAGGTCGCCGGACCGGTAGCCGCCGAGGGCGGCGTCCAGGGCGACCGGGCCAAGGTCGCGGTACAGCAGGCCGAAGTCGTAGGCCGGGTCGACGATCGCGGCGTCGCTCCAGTCGATGACGCCGGTCACCGCACCCGTGGCTGGGTCGACGAGCACGTGCTCGATCCCCAGGTCGTTGTGCGAGAAGACCGGGACATGGTCACCGTCCGGGGGAGAGGTCTCCAGGAACGTCTTCACCGCCCGGTGCCGGGCCGTGGGAATCTCCCCGGCGATCGCCGAGTAGATCTCCCTCGCCTCGTCCAGCCATTCGGACAAAGGTGGGTTGTCCACCTCGACCAGGCCGGCCAGCCGATCGACCGGAACCGCGTGTACCGCGGAGAGCAGGCCGCCGAGCGTGGCGGCGACCGACGGACCGCAGGCCGACCGCTCCGCTGGAGGCAGGTCGAGCAGTGGCAGGCCCGGGAGCTTGGAGTAGGCCAGGCAGCCCTGCTCCGCGACGGTGAACCTCGGTTCGGGGACGGGCACCGGTGAGAAACGCGCGACGGTGGTCAGGAGGCGGGCCTCACGGTCCACGAGCATGGCGCGCCGTACGGGATCGGCCTCCTTGCTGAAGCGTACGATCAACTCGTCGTTGACCTCGTACGCGAGGTTGTCCTGACCCTCGCCGAGCGGCGTGACGGTGTCGACGCGGTAGCCGGGCAGGTGCGCGGCCACCGCGTCGCGGGCGGCCTGGGCGTGGTCGTGGCTCTGCATGCCGTGACCCTACCGATCACCGGGCCGGGCCGGAGCGGCTCCGGCCTGTCAGGGCGCCGTGACGACACGAACCGACGAGGTTCCCGCGGCAACGCCGGGTGGCCCTGGCCGCCCGGCGTGCGAATCGCCGGACCGGCTCCTCCGCTGTCACCCGTGACGTCGGGAGTGCGCTCAGCTCGCGCCGGGGACGGTGACGTTCTTCTCCTGGAAGCCGTAGCCGTTCTGGGTCGCCTTCTGCTGCAGGCCGGTGAAGGAGTTCTTGGTGGCGTTGAGGTCGGCCTCGGTGGCGGTGCCGTTCTTCAGCTTGGAGGTCAGGTTGCTGAAGCTGGCGGTGACCGCCGTGACGCCCTTGCACAACGTCGGGTTGGCCAGGGCGAAGCGCTTGGCGACCTTCAGTTCGTGAACGGTGAAGAGACCGGCCACGGCCGCCTTCGCGAAGGTCCGCTTCCGCTTCTCCGCCCCTTCCTTGAAGCCCCCGCTCCGCAGTGGTCTGTAGATGTAGCGGTAGAAGGCTCCCAGCGCGAGGCCCGCGTGCAGCGCGAAGCGGGTCTTGGCGAACCTCTTGGTGTTGCCGGTGGCCGGGCAGTCGTCCGAGGGGTACTCCTGGTCGGCCTCCGCGCCCTGCGGGGCGCCTTCGGCGGCGGGCGGGACGGCGGCGGCGGGCGGCGCGGTCGTGGCCACCGCGGCTTCGGGCTTCAGGGCGGTCGGCCTGTCACCGCCGCAGCCGCCCACCAGGGCCACGGCCAGCAGTACCGCTGCCGGGACGGCAAGGGATCGGGTACTCCGTGCAAGCATTTTCCCCCCCGGAGAACTTCACGGTGTCGCGATTCGCACCTTTTCTCCCGTTTCTACCCTTTGTGGTGGCTTCGATACGTTATGTGATCCTAGTAGCCCTTCGGGGCGTCTTGTGGGACGGGGTGAGGGCGTGTTCGAGAGGCTCGTCATTAGTTGAGGGTTGCCAGGAACCGGCGCCAGCGTGATGAGGTCCGGGCGAGACGGCGCAGGGAGTCCGGGACTGTCGGCGGCGGGCGGTGGCCACTCACGTCGAGCTGCTCGAGGGCGGTGAGGTCGCCCAGCCATTCGGGAAGGTCGGTCAGCCGGTTGTGCCGCAGGTAGAGGTATTTGAGGCCGGTGAGGTTGCCCAGCGAGTCGGGAAGGCTGGTCAGCTCGTTGGCGCTCAGGGCGAGCAGGTAGAGGGCGCTGAGGTTGCCCAGGCACTCGGGGGCCTCGGTCAGCCGGTTGGTCCGCAAGGTGAGGCGCGTGAGGGCGGTGAGGTTGCCCAGCGAGTCGGGGATCTTGGTCAGCCGGTTGTCGTCCAGCCCGAGGTCATTGAGGGCGGTGAGGTTGCCCAGCGAGTCGGGAAGGCCGGTCAGCTGGTTGTTCCACGCATAGAGCCTGGTGAGGGCGGTGAGGTCGCCGATCGAATCGGGGAGGCGGGTCAGCCGGTTTTTGCTCAGCTGGAGATGGGTGAGGGCGGTGAGGTTGCCCAGCCAGTCGGGGATCTCGATCAGCCGGTTGCCGTCCAGGCGGAGTTCGGTGAGGGTGGTGAGGTCGCCCAGCCAGCCGGGAAGGCCGGTCAGCTTGCCGTCCAGGCGGAGGTGGGTGAGGGTGGTGAGGTCGCCCAGCGGCTCGGGGATCCCGGTGAGGTGCAGGCGGAGCTCGCGCAACCCGGTCAGCTCACGTAGCTGCTCGGGCACCGTTTCCAGCGGTACGTGACTCAGGTCGAGCGTGTCCGACTCGTTCCGCAGGCACTTGTTGATCCGTAGTACGGCGGTCCTTGGCAGCTTCTTGTCGCCGGTCATGACTCCCCTTTCCGAGAGCGTCGGCCCCGAACGGCCCGGTCGGTACCGGAGGCCGACGATCACGCTAGGCGCTGCTACTGGAGGCTGACTTGTGGATCATTGGCATCCCTGCGGGCCACTTTCCAGGTCCGATGAGCGGGCGTGGGGAGTAGGGCAGAACGGAGCCGGGCGGCCCGTTGGCCCGCCTCTCGGCCGCCGAGTGTTTCCTTCACCGAAGACCCCGCCCGCCACGGCACTGATCACGGCGATCGCCGGCCCCAACTCGGCTCCCAGTGGCCCGCAAGGGCGGGTTCCTAGCGTCCGTCCCGTAGGAGTGATCATCGGGGACGAGTGGGGCGGGACGCGTGGACATGAGGTTGTTGCTGGGGCTCGACGGGCCGGATCTGTCCGCGTTGGCACGGGCCGTCGTGGGCGCGTTCGGGCCGGGCCGGCCGCCCGACGCGAGGTTCTCCGTGGGCTTCGCGGACGAGGTGCCCGGTGCGGACTGGTTGGAGCGCTTCGCCGCCCGCCAGGAGAAAGGGGCGGAGAGCGCCGTCGGGTGGAACGGTGACGGCGAGCCCTTCGCCTTCAACATCGGTAACGCCATCGTGAAGGCGGGCCGTGACGGCGACTGGACCGCGGAGTCGCTGCTGGAGGTTCTGGAGGTGCTGCCCTTCGCCGTGGCCTCCATCGGAGGCGTCCATCACTGGACCGGCAACGGAGGCTTCGCCGATCTCCACTACAGCCACGGGTGGGCGTGCGCTTTCCGGGGGGCGGGCCATGACCGCCTGCTGTCGCGGCGGTGGCTGGAGTACGGCCCGTGGCGGCTCCTCACCCGTGGGGACATCACGCTGGTGCAGTTCCACGACCTGGCCGCCGACTCCGAGACCGCGCGGCGGCAGGCCTGGCCGGGACACGAACTTCTCACGGCGGGGATCGGCTACCTGTCGCCGCCGCCCGGCGGGGCGCGGCGCCACCCGCGGTCGAGGGTGCGCGGCCTGTACGACGTCGACACGCGGACTCTGCGGATCGTCGTGCACGGTCGCGCCGTGCACGACGCCGAGATGCGCGACGCCCGCCTGGCCGTACTCGAAGGCTCCGGTGACCCGCCGATCGCCGGAGTCGCGTACGTGTTCATGGAGGAGGTGGTGGCCCGCGCGCACCTGCACCGGCTCTGGCTGCACGAGCTGGAGTGCTGGGCGATCGTCCACGGCCGCGAGGTCCGCCTTGACGAGGACTACCGGCCCGCGCGCACCCCACCGCAGTGGGCGGTGGCGCTGACCTGACACCGCCCCGCGCCGGGGTGGAGACCGGCTCGTGAAATGTCGATCTCCCAGAAAGGTCTCCGCGTAAGGGATGTGCCAAAAATGGGATGGATTGTGTATATTTTCCGTTGTTAGCTCTTGCTTGAAGGAGGATTTATCGTGGTGGCTCTTCCGCGGGTACTGTTCGACGAGGCTCACAGCGAGTCGTGGACCATCCGGCGGGACGTGGCCGAGACGATGAATCCCGGCCATCCCGACGACAGCGGCTACGTGCGCGCCGCCGAGCTGCTGCGCCGGCTGGGGCACACCGTGGACGCGCACACCGAGGGGCCGCTCACCCCGGCCCTGCTGAGCGCGCGGGACGTGCTGGTGATCGCGCATCCCGCGGACGGGCGCTGGGAGCGGACCACCGGGCTGGGCAGCCCGGTCCTGCCGGTCGAGGAGCTGGACGCGATCGAGGAGTACGTCGCGGGCGGCGGCGGACTGGTCGTGCTGGCCGAGTACGAGCAGGAGAAGTACGGCAGCAATCTCACCGAGCTGCTCGCGCGCTTCGGCGTCGGGGTCGAGCACACCCTCGTCCACGACCCGCGGAGCGCCCACAACGGCGTGGCCGCCTGGGTCATGGGCACCCCGCGAAAGGTCGACGTCGCGGGCCAGGACCTGCTGGCCGGGGTGCGGAGCGCCTGCTTCTACCGGGCCGGGGTGCTCACCGCCCCCGAGGACGCGGCGGTGCTGTTCGAGACCTCGCCCACCGCGACCCCCGCGGGCCGCCCGCTGGCGGTGGCCGTACGGCACGGCGAGGGCCGCGTGGTGGTCGTCGCCGACTCCGACCTGTTCGGCGACGACTCGATCGGCGACCACGACCACGCCGCGCTCTGGGGCAACCTCGTCACCTGGGTCGCCCGCGTCCCCGACCCGGCCGCGACCAGGGAGTCCGAGGCCCGCGCCCTCTTTGCGGACCTGAAGCGGGCGATCGAGGAACTGCGGCCGATGCAGGCCAAGGACGGCTCGGTGGAGGGGGACCACGCCAGGGCCGCCGAGCTGGTCGCCGAGATCGCCGGGCACGTCGAGCGGCTCGCACCGCGCTTCCCGCACGACGCCGGCTACCTGGCCGCCGTGGTCGCCGACCTGCGCAAGTGGGCGGACCAGGGCCTGGGCGTGCCGGACTTCCTCGACTCACTGGACGCCTTCCACCCCGACGCCCAGCGGGTGGACGGTCTGGAGCACCTCGTGCTCTTCCCGATGTACACCCAGAACGGCAGCACCTCCCGGCTCATCGAGGCCGTGTGGATCCGGACGATCTGGCCGGAGTGGCTGGCCGAGCTGGAGCGGACCCGCTACGACAACCCGATGTTCGTGCCGATCGCCTTCGAGGACTTCACCTCCGGCTACGACACCAACTCCGCGGTGCTCTTCCCGGAGACCGTCGCGGTCAGGAAGACCCCGGCCCGCTTCACCTGGGGCGGCATCTTCGCCGACCGCGAGGCCGCCAGGTTCCGCGCGGTGAGCGGGGCGGCGGCGGACACGCTCAAGCTGGCGCTGCCGCCGGACGCGGCCAGGCTGATCGCCTCCCAGGATCTGGCCCAGGACACCTTCGTGCTCTGGGACCTGATCCACGACCGCACGCACAGCCACGGCGACCTGCCGTTCGACCCGTTCATGATCAAGCAGCGGATGCCGTACTGGCTGTACTCCCTGGAGGAGCTGCGCTGCGACCTGACCGCGTTCGGCGAGGCGGTGAAACTGGAGCGGGAGGGCGTGCCGCACGCCCGCTACGTCCAGCTCGCGGTGCTCTTCGACCGGCTGTTCCGCTTCCCGATCACCGGTGACCGGGTCCGCAACTACGACGGCCTGGGCGGGCAGTTGCTCTTCGCCTACCTGCACCGCAACGACATCGTCAGGTGGACCGACAACCGGCTGAGCGTCGACTGGGACCGGCTCGCCGACGGCGTGGCCGATCTGCGGGGCGAGGTGGAGAAGCTCTACCGGGACGGCATCGACCGCTCCAAGCTGGCCCACTGGCTGGCCGCCCACCAGCTGGTCGCCGCCTACGTCGAGCCGCACCCCGCCTCGGTCTGGGCCCGGGGGGTGGAGGCCCTCCCCGTTGAGGGGTTCCCCAAGGCCGTGGTCGACGCGGTGCTGCCCGACGAGTTCCCGCTGAGCATGTTCTACGAGGCCCTGCGCCGTAAGCTCACCGATGTCATCGACTCCACGAAGGGCATCCGAGCATGATCATCCTTGTCACCGGCGCGGCCGGTCCCGCCGGTCAGGCCGTCGTCCGCAGGTTCACCGGCCAGGGGCACACGGTGATCGGCGTCGACAAGAGCGGTGCCGACGGGACCCTGGCGGTCGACCTGCTCGATTTCGACGCGGTCAAGGGGCTGGCACGGGAGGTGGCGGCCGAGCACGGCCACCTGGACGGGATCGTGCACCTGGTCGGCGGCTGGCGCGGGTCCAAGACCTTCGCCGAGACGTCGCTGGAGGACTGGGCGCTCCTGCACGACCTGCTGATCCGCACCCTGCAGCACGTCACGCTGGCCTTCGAACCGCTGCTCAAGGCCAGTGAGCGCGGCCGGTTCGCCATCGTCTCGGCCAAGACGGCCGCGCGTCCGGGCCAGGGCGACGCGGTGTACGGCACCGCCAAGGCCGCTTCCGAGGCGTGGACCCTGGCCTTCGCCGACGCGCTGAAGGACACCGCCTCCACCGCGAACATCCTGGTGGTCAAGGCACTCGTGCACGACGGCATGCGCGCGGCCGCCCCGGAGCGGAGGTTCCACGGCTTCACCGACGTCGACGACCTCGCCGAGGCGATCGACAGGCTCTGGGAGACCGACGCCAACGGGACCCGGATCGACCTCACCGAGAAGTGACCCGTACTGCGGCCAAAAAGAAGTAAGGCGACGCCCGGCCACGAGGCGGCCGGGCGTCGAACGAGGGGAAAGAGCACGTGACGGACGCCATCCGCAGGCACGACCCGCTGGTGAAGGGCTTCGCCAGCGACAACTACGCCGGGGTGCACCCGGAGATCCTCCAGGCGATCGCGCTCGCCAACGGGGGACACCAGACCGCGTACGGCGACGACGTCTACACCGAGGCGCTGCAGGAGATCTTCAGGAGGCACTTCGGTCCCACGGCCGAGGCCTGGCCGATGTTCAACGGCACCGGTGCCAACGTGGTCGCGCTCCGCTCGATGACCGCCCACTGGGAGGCGGTGGTCTGCGCGGAGTCGGCGCACATCCACACCGACGAGGGCGGCGCCCCCGAGCGGTCGGCGGGGCTCAAGCTGCTGCCGGTCGCCACCCCCGACGGCAAGCTCACGCCCGAGCTGATCGACAGGCAGGCGTGGGGCTTCGGCGACGAGCACCGGGCCCAGCCCAGGGTCGTGTCGATCACGCAGACCACCGAGCTGGGCACGCTCTACACGCCGGAGGAGATCAGGGCGATCTGCGACCACGCCCATGATCTCGGCATGGTCGTCCACCTCGACGGCGCCCGCGCCACCAACGCCGCCGCCGCGCTGGACGTGCCGCTGCGCGCGTTCACCACCGACGTGGGCGTGGACGTGCTCTCCTTCGGCGGTACCAAGGCCGGCCTGATGTTCGGCGAGGCGATCGTGGTGCTCAACCCCGACGCCGTCCGCGGCCTGCGCTACCTGCGCAAGAGCGCCATGCAACTCGCCTCCAAGATGCGGTTCGTCTCGGCGCAGTTCGAGGCGCTGCTCGCGGGCGACCTGTGGCTGCGCAACGCCCGCAACGCCAACGCGATGGCCCGGCGGCTCGCCGAGGCGGTGCGGGATGTGCCCGGCGTGGAGATCCCGCGTCCGGTGCAGGCCAACGCGGTCTTCGCGATCCTGCCCGGGGACGTGACCGAGCGCCTGCAGAAGCGATTCCGGTTCTACACCTGGAACGAGGCCACCGGCGAGGTGCGCTGGATGACCGCGTTCGACACCACCGAGGCCGACGTGGACGCGTTCGCCGCCGCGGTGGCGCAGGAGGTGGGCGCCGCCTGACCGCGGTGGTCAGGGATCCGAGGGAGCGCCTATACTCGCGGGTATGAGCAAGCACAGTCTGGGTCTGTGGCGGGCCGCTGAGAGGCGGATCCGCTAGCCAGTCCCGACTGCGCACAGAAACGGCCGCCGTTCACCGGCGGTCGTTCTCGTTCTCCCGTACGGCCGGTGCGCGGCGGTCCTCCCTTCCACAAGGAGTGACCATGACAAAGCGCGTCTTCACCGCCTTCAAACCGACCGGCCACCTCACGCTGGGCAACCTGCTGGGCGCGATCGTGCCCGCGGTACGGCTCCAGGACGAGGCCGACTGCGTCTACGCCGTCGCGGACCTGCACGCCCTGACGATCAAGCACGACCCGGAGCGGCTCCGCGCGAACACCCGCGAGGCGGCGACCCTGCTGCTCGCCTGCGGCCTTGATCGCTCTCTCCTCTACATCCAGTCCCAGGTGCCCGCGCACACCGAACTGGCCTACCTGCTGGAGAGCACCGCTCACTACGGCGAGATGCGGCGGATGATCCAGTTCAAGGAGAAGTCGGCCGGACAGGAGGAGGTGCGGCTCTCACTGCTCACCTACCCCGCGTTGATGGCCGCCGACATCCTGCTGCACCGGGTGGACGTCGTGCCCGTGGGGGAGGACCAGCGCCAGCACGTGGAACTGACCAGGGACCTGGCCCTGCGGTTCAACCGCCTGTACGGCGAGGTCTTCACGGTGCCCGAGGCGGTGCAGCCGCGGGTCGCCGCCAGGGTCATGGACCTGAGCGATCCCACCTCGAAGATGGGCAAGTCGGATGGCTCGGCCGCGGGAACCGTCTATCTGCTCGACCGGCCCGACGACATCCGGCGCAAGGTCATGCGGGCGGTGACCGACTCCGGCACCGAGGTCCGCCACGATCCGGTGGGCAAGCCCGGCGTCTCCAACCTGCTCGCCCTGCTCGCCGCCTGCGCGGACCGGCCGATCGAGTCGTTCTCCTACGGGTCGTACGGCGCGCTCAAGCGGGATGTGGCCGAGGCGGTGGTGGAGCGGCTGCGGCCCGTCCAGGAGCGCCACGCCGAACTCTCGGCGGACCAGGCCGAGTTGTCGCGGCTCCTGTCGGACGGGGCGGCGCTGGCCACCCGGCGCACCGCCGGCCTGCTGGCCGAGGCCCGGCAGGCCATCGGCCTGCCATGAAGGCGGCCTGAAACCGGGTCTCGCCTGTCGGGTTCGGCGGGCGGGACTCCCCGCGCCCGGGGCGCGGTGGACCGGATCCGCCACACCGGCGGGCCGGACTCAGTTCTTCTGGCCCGTCTCGTGCTCGTACGCGGTCAGCTGCTGTTCGAGGGCCTTCATCAGCTCGAAGACCTGGCTCGGCGGGATGCGGATCCGGCTGACGATCCGGGTCGGCACGCTCACGAAGTGATGCCCCGAGGAGGGGTCGTTGGCCAGTTGGGGCGGCCTGGTGATCACCGCGAAGTCCAGGACGAACCCATCCTGGGTGTGCCACACGGAGGCGAAATTGGCGTACTGCCCCATTTCTACCTCGGCGGAGATGCTCACCTCCAGGCGGTTCTCCGGCTCGTCGTTCACCATTCTCTTTCCTCCGGCCAGGTTGACTCCATGTTGCCCTGGCCGGAGACCGGCCACACAGGGACGCGCCGACGCTATTAAAGGATGGAAGGCAGCCGCTGGGCGCCGCGCTGCCGCAACATGTCGGTCATCAACTCGATCTCGCCTGTCTGGCCGTCGACGATGTGCTGCGCCATGGTGGCCACCTCGTCGCGGTCGGACAGTTTCAGCAGCCCCCGGCCCATCTGCACGCCGCCCTCGTGATGGCGGATCATGAGCTGCAGGAAGAGGATCTCCTGGTCCTTGCCTGTGGCCTCCCGGAGCCTTTTGAGCTCGTCGTCGCCGGCCATACCGGGCATCGCGGCGGAGGCGCCCGGCGTTACAGAGTGGCCGCCGTGACCGGCCATCCACGCCATGACCGGTCGCTCCGTCGACTGGTTCAACCCCCACTGCTGCAGCCAGCCCATGAAGATGCCGCGCTGGGCCGTCTGGGTGACGATGATGTCGTAGGCCAGCTGCCGGAGCGCCTCGTCCTCGCTCCCGTCCCTGGCGATGAAGGACATCTCGACGGCCTGGGCATGGTGGACCGACATGTCGCGGGCGAATCCCGCCTCCGCTGAGGCGTCGGTCGGGGATGCCGTCCTGCCCACGACGAACAGCAGCGTGACCGCCACGACCAGGCAGCCGAGCAGGACGCCGAGCGCCACGCCGCGCCTGGACTTCGCACTGTCTTTCACCGGAGTCTCCATTGCCTGCCCAGCGTACCCACTGCTGCGAATCATCGCTCTATCACGTGTTATGAGCCCTTTATTCTCCACATACGCCGGTAGGGCATAGGGTGACCGGAGTTGTTTGCTGGCTGGAGGGTTGATGACCAAGGAAAAGGCGCAGGCGAGGCGGGAGCACCTTGCCCGGATGCGTGCGGAGCAGCAGCGCAAGGAGCGTAGAACGGCCTTCCTGATGTGGGGTGCCGGAGGCCTCGTCATCGTTCTGCTCGTCGGGCTCGTCGCCTTCTACATGGTCAGCGAGCGGGCCACGACCTCGCTGGACAGCGTCATCAGCGCGAAGTACGCCGGCAGCCAGCACACCCAGACCAAGGTGACGTACAAGGAGAACCCGCCGCTCGGCGGCGAGCACCACCCGTCCTGGCAGAACTGCGGCATCTACGACCAGCCGATCAACAACGAGAACGCCGTCCACTCCATGGAGCACGGCGCCGTGTGGATCACCTACCGGCCCGACCTGCCCAAGGCCGAGCTGGACAGGCTCAAGGAGCTGGCGTCCAAGGACTACATGCTGCTGAGCCCGTACCCGGGGCTGTCCGCCAAGGTCGTGGCCAGCTCCTGGAACAAGCAGCTCAAGCTGGACAGCGCGGAGGACCCGCGGCTGCCCAAGTTCATCACCAAGTACAAGAACGGCCCGGACACCCCCGAGCTCGGCGCGTCCTGCAGCGGAGCCGTGGGCACCACCACCGCCGAGGCGCCCATCCCGGAGACCGCGCCGTCCGCGGCGCCCGACCAGAGCGGCGCCCCGGCCACCGACGCTCCGGCCACGCACACTCCGGCACCCAGCGCCACCCCGGCGCCCTGACCGGGTCCTTGGTCCGGCTCGGTCCCCGCTAGGCCCGCAACGCCCACTCCAGGGGCACCGCCTCCAGCCCGTGAGCCTCGGCCACGGGCCGGTTGGTCAGGTGCCCCTCGTGCGTGTTCAGGCCCCGTGCCAGCGCGGGGTCGTCCCGCAGGGCCTCCCGCCAGCCCAGGTCGGCGATCGCGAGGGCGTAGGGGACCGTCACGTTGGTCAGGGCGTACGTCGAGGTGTGCGGGACCGCGCCCGGCATGTTGGCCACGCAGTAGAACACCGAGTCGTGCACCCGGTAGGTCGGATCGTCATGGGTGGTGGGCCGGGAGTCCTCGAAGCAGCCGCCCTGGTCGATGGAGATGTCCACCAGGACCGAACCGGGCCTCATCCGTGAGACCAGGTCGTTGTCGACCAGCTTGGGGGCCCTCGCGCCCGCGACCAGCACCGCGCCGATGACCAGATCCGCGTCCAGCACCGCCCGTTCGATCTCGTACGCGGTGGAGGCGACGGTCCTGCAGTGACCCCGGTAGATCATGTCCGCCTGGCGGAGCCGGTCGATGTCGCGGTCCAGCAGCAGCACCTCCGCCTGCATGCCCAGTGCGATGACCGCGGCGTTCATACCGGAGACCCCGGCGCCGATCACGACCACGCCGGCCGCGCGTACCCCGGACACCCCGCCCATCAGCACGCCTCGCCCGCCGCCCTGGCGCATCAGGTGGTAGGCGCCCACCTGCGGGGCGAGCCGTCCGGCCACCTCCGACATGGGGGCCAGCAGAGGCAGGGAGCCGTCCGCTTTCTGCACCGTCTCGTAGGCGATGCCGGTGATCCCCGATTCGAGCATGGCCCGGGTGCAGGCCGGCGACGCGGCCAGGTGCAGGTAGGTGAAGAGCACCTGGCCCTTGCGCATCCGGTGGTACTCCTCGGCGACGGGCTCCTTGACCTTCAGGACCAGGTCGCCCTCCGCCCACACGTCGTCCGCGGAGTCCAGGATGGTCGCGCCCGCGCGTCGGAAGTCGGTGTCGGGAATGGCGGACCCCACCCCGGCGTCCCTCTCGACGAAGACCTGGTGGCCGTGCCGGATGAGCTCATGGGCTCCGGCGGGAGTCAGGGCCACACGGTATTCACGATTCTTGACCTCGCGGGGAACAGAGATCTTCACGGCTCCTCCAGGGTGGGCACGTGTCCTCTTCCTCACGTGCGTTCCCCGAAAGTGAGTAATCACGCGCAGGGTGACAGGAAAGGGGCGGTGCCCCGGCGGTTCGTGGACGCCCGGCCGGTCGGTATCCGTCCTGACTTGCGGGGTTACCGGCTTCCGGTGCTGATCGATAGGCTCGCCGCGAACAGATGCGAGGAATACGGGGATATGACGATGGGGATGCACGCGGGGCCGGGTGGGCCGCCCGTACCGCAGGGACCTCCAGCAGGGTCTGACGAGCCCGCCGGCGCGTCATGGGGACCCTCGTCCTCCTACGACGCCTTCACGCCGCCCGAGCGTCCCGGCGCCTCAGCCGGACGCCACGCCCGCGGCCCCCGGGAACCGGGCACCGGGACTCCCGGTGAACCGAGGCCCGAGGGCCCCGATCGGGGTGGTTCCGGTCCCGCCGGTTTTGGTCCCGCCGGTCCAAGGTCCGGTGATCCCGGCTCCGAAGGCCCGGGGCCCGGTGGTCAGGACCCCGGTGACCCGAGGTTCGCCGGCCCAGGTCAGGGCGGGCAGGGTCAGGGCGGGCAGGGGCCGGATGCGCCGGGACCGGCTGGTCACGGGGCTGCCGGTCAGGGGCCGGGTGGTCCGGGGCCGGGTGCTCTGGGAGTGGGCGTGCCCGCAGCGGGGGTCCCGGGAGCGGGCGTGCCGGCCCCCGGCGGCAGGCAGGCCGGGGGGTTGCCGCCGGGCGGGGCGCCGGGGGTGCCCCGGGCGAGCCGGATCACGACCGCGATCCTGGTGTCCACCCTGGTCGTCGTCGTGCTGATCACCGGCGTGCTCGGCACCATCGCGGTGCTCATGACCCGCAACCCCGACATGCCGCTCGGCGCCAAGCCACCCAGCAGGCTGGCGGTTCCCATCCACTTCGCCCCGGTGACCGAGGCGAAGGCCGGAGCCTGCACGCTTCCGGAGACCTACCCCGACGACCTCGGGCAGAACTGCTACTCGGTCGCCGCCGGGGTCACCGTGAACGCCGTGCGGAAGATCGAGGCGATCCAGGAGAAGAACGGCACCTACTCGGTCAGGATCGCTTTCGCGCCCACCTTCCGCGAGCAGATCACCGACCTGACCGAGGAGGTGGTCAAGGAGGACGACCCGGTCAGACAGCAGATCGCGATCGTGGTGGGGGAGAAGGTGGTGGCGGCCCCCCGGGTCGCCCAGGCGATCACCGCCGACAGCCTGAGCATCGCCGGCTCCTTCACCAAGGAGCAGGCGGACGCGATGGTCGTCCGGCTGCTCGGCTCAAGCGGCATCGGCACTGAGCCGACCACCGACCCCCAGCCGAACGACACCTCGGTCTTCACTCCGCCGGCCGATCCGTCCACGAACCCGCAGCCCGACCAGCCGGTGAACCCGTCGAACAACGGCGTCCCGGACACGACCGCGACGAACCCGCCGGGGACCGGTGGAACAGGGACCGGTGGAACAGGGACCGGTGGAACAGGGACCAACGGAACAGGGACCGATGGGGCAGGGACCAACCCCGCCACCCGGAACACCTCTCCGGCCACGTCGGGCGATGGAGACCTCGACCCCAGGTACGCCACCTGCAAGGAGGCGAACGACAACGGATACGGCCCCTACCACAAGGGGATCCACCAGGAGTACGACTGGTACATCGACGGGAACAAGAACGGTATCGCCTGCGAGCTGAACGACAGGTCCTGAGCGCGACCCCGTGCGATCCGGACCGGCTCAGAAGAACAGCGTCCCGATGCCGTCGACGCCGAAGTAGATCGCGAAGATCAGGCTGACCACCCAGAGCAGCCACGGGATCCTCCCGGCCCGGCCGAGGGCCGCCTGGATGACGGTGTAGGAGATCACGCCCGCGCCCACCCCGTTGGTGATGCTGTAGGTGAACGGCATCAGCACGATCGTCAGGAACGCCGGGATCGCGATGGCCAGGTCCTCCCAGGGCACGTTCCTGACCTGGGTCATCATCAGCGCGCCCACCAGGACCAGCGCGGGCGCCGCCGCGGCGGCGGGGACGACGGTGGCGAGCGGGGTGAAGAGCAGGGTGAGCGAGAACAGGGCGCCGGTGACGACGGCCGCCAGGCCGGTCCTGGCTCCCTCCCCGACCCCGGCCGCCGACTCCACGAACACCGTGTTCGCCGAGGAGCTCGTGAGGCCCCCGATCGCCGCGGACACGCCGTCCACGGTGAGGATCGCCCCCAGCCGGGGCACCCGGCCCTGCTCGTCCACCAGGCCCGCCTCGTCGCTCACCCCGATGATGGTGCCCATCGCGTCGAAGAACCCCGACAGTACGAGCGTGAACAGCACGATGGTGGCGGTCAGCGCACCGGCGCGGGCGAATCCGCCGAACAGGTCCACCTGGCCGACCAGTCCGAAGTCGGGTGCCCCGACCACCGCTTCCGGCATCCGGGGGATCACCACACCCCAGAGCTCCGGCGGGACCGTGGTGAAGGTGTTGACCACGACGGCGAGCACAGCGGTGATCACGATGCCGATCAGGATGGCGCCCTGGACCTTGCGCACGAAAAGGGCGATCATCACCAGCAGCCCCAGGCAGAACAGCGCCACCGGCCAGCCCGTCAGGCGCCCGGTGGTGCCGAGCTGGACCGGCGATCCCGTACCCCTGCCGACGAAACCCGCGTCCACCAGCCCGATCAGCGTGATGAACATCCCGATACCCACGCTGATCGCGTGTTTCAGTGCCAGCGGGATGGAGTTCATGATGAGCTGCCGCAACCCGGACACGGCCAGCAGCACGATCACCAGCCCCTCCAGCACGACCAGCCCCATCGCCTGAGCCCACGTCATGTGCGGTGCGGCCTGGTAGGCGACCACCGCGTTCAGCCCGAGCCCGGTCGCGACCCCGAGCGGCGCGTTGCCGATCACTCCCATGAGCAGCGTGCTCACCGCCGCCGCGAGGATCGTCGACGTGGTCAGCTGATGGGTCGACAGCTTGGCCCCCGTGACGTCCGTCGCCCCGCCCAGGATGATCGGGTTCAGCAGGATGACGTACGCCATCGCCATGAAGGTGGTTATCCCACCCCGGACCTCGCGGCCGACCGTCGTCCCCCTGGCCGAGAGCTCGAAGAAGCGATCCATGGTCTCCCCTCCGGAGGCGGAGGGGATGAGCGGTTCCTACCCGTTCAAGGCGATGTCATGGGGGCGAATGGGCACCCGGGGCAGCGGCAGGCCGGTCGCGGCCCGTACGGCGGCGGCCACCGCGGGGGTGGCCGAGAGGGTGGGGGGCTCGCCCGCGCCGCGCAGGCCGTAGGGGGCGTGCGGGTCCGGGTTTTCCATGATCGACACCCGCATCGGCGGCATGTCGAGGATGGTGGGGATCAGGTAGTCGGTGAACGAGGGGTTTCGCACCACCCCGTCCTGGACCTGGATCTCCTCCATGAGCGCCAGCCCCAGCCCCTGGGCGGAACCGCCGTGGATCTGGCCCTCCAGCGCCAGCGGGTTCATGATCCGGCCCACGTCCTGGACCGCGGCCAGCTCCACCACCTTGACCAGGCCGAGTTCCACGTCCACGTCCACGACCGCGCGGTGCACGCACAGCGCGAGCTGGGTGTGGGAGTCGCCCTGTCCGGTGAGGGGGTCCAGCGGGAAGGTGGGCCGGTGCCGGTACTCCCTGGTCTCCTCCACGGCCCCGGCCACCTCCAGGGCCCGTACCAGCGACGATCCGTCGGCCCGCAGCTTGTCCAGCCGCTCCCGCACGGCCTGGCAGGCCGCCCTGACCGCGCCGCCGGTGACGTAGGACTGGCGGGACGCCGATGAGGACCCGGCCGACCCGACGGAGGTGTCCGCCCGCGCGACCGTCACCGTGTCGATCTCCAGTTCGGTCCTGGCGATCTGCTCCTGGACCATCAGCAGACCCTGTCCCACCTCGGCCGCGGCCGTGTGCACCAGGACGTGCGGTTCCCCGCCGATCAGCTCCACCCGCACCCTGGCGGTCGAGTGGTCGTCGAAGCCCTCGGAGAAGCAGATGTTCTTGATGCCCACGCCGTAGCCGACCCCGCGCCGCACGCCCTCGCCGTGGGTGGTCTGTGAGATGCCGCCCGGCATGTTCAGCAGGTCCGTCCCGCCCGCGTCGTCCGAGGCGTCGTCCGAGGTGGTGGGGGCGGCGGGCAGCGGCATCGCGGCGAGTTCGGCGAGCATCTCGGCCAGCGGCGCGGGTGAGTCGATCACCTGCCCGGTGGCCAGCCTCGACCCCTCGGAGACCGCGTTGCGGATCCTGACCTCGACGGGGGAGATCCCGCACGCCTCGGCCAGCCTGTCCATCTGCGACTCGTAGGCGTAGCAGGCCTGCACCGCGCCGAAACCGCGCATCGCCCCGCAGGGCGGGTTGTTGGTGTAGACGCCGTAGGCGTCGATCCACACGTTGTCCACCTCGTAGGGGCCGACCCCCAGCGAGGCCGCGTTGCCGACCACGGCCGGGGAGGTGGAGCAGTAGGCGCCGCCGTCCAGCAGGATCTCCGCTTTGACGTACAGCAGCCTGCCCTCGCGGGTGGCACCGTGCTCATAGCGCATCCGGGCCGGGTGCCGGTGGACGTGGCCGTAGAAGGACTCCTCGCGGTTGTAGACGATCTTCACGGGACGGCCCGTGCGCAGGGCCAGCATGCACGCGTGGACCTGCATGGACAGATCCTCACGGGCGCCGAACGCGCCGCCCACCCCGGCCAGCGAGAGCCGCACCTTCTCCTCGGGCAGTCCCAGGCACGGCGCGATCTGCCTCTGGTCGGCGTGCAGCCACTGGGTGGCGATGTACAGGTCCACCCCGCCGTCCTCGGCGGGCACGGCCAGCCCGGACTCCGGGCCGAGGAAGGCCTGGTCCTGCATGCCGACCTCGTACTCGCCGGTGACGACCACGGGGGCCTCGAACACCGAGCCGACCCGGACCGGCTGGTGGCGCAGCACGTTGCCCCCCTCCTGGACGGCGGGGCAGGAGGCGTCGAAGGCGGCCCGGCGCGGGTCGGTGACGGCCTCGCGGACCTCGTACTCCACGACGACGGCCGCGGCCGCCCGCCTGGCGCGCTCGGGGTGGTCGGCGGCGACCAGCGCGACCGGCTCGCCCTGGTAGCGGACCTGGTCGACGGCGAGCACCGGCTGGTCCCTGTGCTCCAGCCCGTAGAACTTCTCGCCGGGCACGTCCTCGTGGGTGAGCACCGCGTACACGCCGGGCATGGCCAGCGCGGGGCCGACGTCGATCGAGCGGATCCACGCCGACGGGTGCGGACTGCGCAGGGTGACCCCCCAGATCATGTCCGCCAGATACAGGTCGGAGGAGTAGGCGAACTCGCCCGTGACCTTCAGCGTCCCGTCGGGACGCAGGACGCTCTCGCCGATGCCCAGGCTCTGCCGCGTTTCGATGCCGCTCACTCCGGTAGTACATCAGCCTGGCACGGGGCCGGACATGGCAGACACGGGGGAACGCGGGAGGCGGTCGTTAGCGACTCTTACGGTTGTGCCCGGCGGGTGTGCGTGATCGGCCCACCGGGCCGGCGGTCCTCAGAGGGCCATCATCCGGCCCGGGGAGGTGGACGGTTTCTCGCGGGTGGCCCCGACGGCCGCCCGCTCCGCCGACGCCTTCCTCTCCACCTCGTCGTTCCCCGTCGCCCTGGCGGACGCGATGGAACGCCCCAGGTGGGTCACGGCCTGCTCGGTCTCGCCGAGGAGCAGCAGGGAGCGGGCCAGGCCGAGCAGCAGGTACGGTTCGGCGACGACCACCTGCGCGGCGCGCGCGCAGTCGAGGCCGGCCTCGAAGGAGGCCCTGGCCGCCGCGGCGTCCCCCAGGTCGAGGTGAACGCCGCCCAGCCTCTCGTGCACGGCCGTCTCCTGATACAGGTTGCCGTCCCTGCGGCACTTGAACAGGGCCTCGTCCAGCATGGCCAGCGCCTGCTCGAACCGGCGCAGGCCGTGGTATCCAGAACCGATCATGGTGAGCGCGTAGTGCTCACCTGACCTGTGCCCGATCGCGTCCGCGACCTCCCGCTGTTTCTCGGCGCAGCCGATGCACTTCTCGTAGCAGCCGAGTTCGAGATAGTTCATGGCGAGATTGCCCAGCGCCTTCTGCTCACCGTGCCGCTCGGAGAGCCGACGGCACAGGATCAGGTGCTGCCGGAAGTGGTGCAGGGCCTCTTCGAGATGGCCGACCATGTTCAGCGCGAGGCCCACGAGGCTGTGCGCCCCCGCCTCCAGCCGGTGATCCTCCAGCCGCTGCCCGGCCGCGAGGGTCCGCCGGCTGATCGTGAGGAGGCGAGCGGGAAGGCCGGCGTGGTGGAGGTGCCAGAAGAGCGCGAAGACCAGGGCGACACCGAGACGCGAGGTCCGCTCCCGGGGAGCGGACATCGCCTGGAAGGCGGCGGACAGGAGATTGGCCTGCTCCCGGTTCAGCCACTCGTGGGCCTCCTGGTAGGAGCCGAGCGGAAGAGGGCCGGCACCGAGATCGACGTCCGCCGACTCCGCGCGAGGGTAGCGGGCCAGCTTCACGGCCAGCCGGGTGGTCCCGACATAGAAGCTCAGCGCCCGGTCCAGCATGGCGTCGCGATCCGTCTCCGTCTCCTCGCGGGCGACCTGCTCGCATGCGAACAGCCGGATCAGGTCGTGCGGCCGGTACCTTCCCGGCTCGTCCTCCTCCAGCAGGTGCGCGTCGACCAGTCGTTCCATCGCGCGCTCCGCGGTGTCCGCGGGGACGTCCAGCAGGGCGCCGACGACGGGTGCCGTCACATCGGCCGTCTGCAGTACGCCGAGCGCGCGCAGCGCGCGGGCGGCCGTCCGCTCCAGGTGGTGGTCGCTGCCGGCGAGCATGTCGTGACTGACCGCGAGGCTGGATCGGACCGCGAGATCGCCCGCCGCCAGCTCTCGCAGCCGCCCCCGCTCGTCCTCCAGCCGGCTCACCAGATCGGCGACGCCCCAGCGCGGCCGGTTCGCCAGCCGGGCTCCCGCGATGCCGACGGCCAGTGGCAGGCCCCCGCAGAGGTCGATCAGGCGCGCCGTCGCCTGAACGTCCTCGGCGACCCGCTCCTCCCCGATCAGCCTCGCGAGCATCGTGCAGGACTCGGCGCGCCGCATCCTGGAGATCGGCATACGGACACAGTCGTCGAGCAGGGTGAAGCTCTCCCGGCTGGTCGTCAGGATCGTGTTGCCCATCGGCACCGACAGCAGCGGACGGATCTGTGCCAGATCGGCGGCGTCGTCCAGCACGACGAGGATCTGGCGGCCGTCGAGTTCGCCCCGCCACAGGGCGGCGGCCTCATCGAGGTCGGCGGGAATGTCGCGCGGGGACATACCGAGATCACGCAGGAACCTGCTGATCACCTCGATCGGTTCCAGCCGCCTCATGCCAGGCGTCGCCCCGCGCAGGTTCACGTACAGCTGCCCGTCGGGGAAACGGTCGCGGACCAGGTGCGCGGCCCGGAGCGCCAGGGTCGACTTGCCGGATCCGGGTGCCCCGGTGATCGCGACGACATGCCGGGGCGGGCGGCCGTCCCAGGGAGAGAGCAGCGTTCTGAGCCGCACGAGTTCCTCCGCGCGTCCGACGAAGTCGGTGGGGTCGCGCGGCAACTGGTGGGCCACCTTCCCCCGGGCGGCGGCGCGGTGTCGCGAATGTGAGGGCTCCCGGAGCGGGGGAACCCGTTCCGGGAGCGTGGGGAGCGTCGCCGAGGGCAGATCGAGCAGGGGATCGGCGCGCAGGATCAGCTCGTGGCACCTGCGGAGACTCTCGTGCGGCTGGATGCCGAACTCCTCGGCCAGCAGGTGCCGGATCTCCTGGTAGACCTTCAGCGCCTCCACCTGCCGGCCGCAGCGGTAGAGCGCGACCATGTGCAGCTCGCGGAGCCTTTCGCGCAGCGGGTGCTCACGGGTCAGGGGGACCAGCAGGGCCGCGGCCTCCTGGGGGCGCCGGAGCAGGAGCAGCAGGTCCGCGTGCAGCTCCAGCGAGGTCAGGCGTAGTTCGTTCAACCTGTGCCGCTCGAACTCGGCGAACGGGCCGGGAATCCCGCCCAGGCACGTGCCCCGCCACAGTTCCGAGGCCCTGTTCAGGGAGTGCAGGGCGGTCTCGTACGAGTCCTTCGCGTGCGACTTCCTGGCCAGGTCAAGGCAGCGCTCGAAGACCAGGGCGTCCACCTGCTCAGGCGCGAGCCGCAGCGAGTATCCGCCCGGCACGGAGACCAGCGGTCTCGAAGGTCTCCGCGGATCCCGGTCCGGGTCCAGTGCCCGTCTCAGCCTGGACACGTACGTGTAGACGCTCTGTTCCGCCGTCTTCGGCGGCCTCTCGCCCCATACTCCGTCGATCAGCCGGTCCCTGGTGACCGGCTGTCCCGCGTTGATCGCCAGGATGCAGAGGACGGCCTGCTGCCTGGGCTCTCCCAGATCGAGTTCGAGTGAACCCCTCCGGCCGGTCACCGGTCCCAGAACGTCGACGCCGAGTCTCTCCGCGGGAAGGTCTTCGCCGGTGGTGGTAATGGCTTCCGTCTCGTCCACCAGGCCTCCACACGCGGTTGGGCATGACACAGCGAAGTCGAGGAGAACGACCTTATCTGACAAGTTCGCGGCGCGGAGTTCCCCGCCGGCCGCCTAGACGATCCCTGCCTTGGCGATGCGGACCCCGGCCTGGAATCTGCTCTGCGCTCCGAACCGCTCCATCGCGGTGGCCATGTGGCGGCGTACGGTGCGGGAGGTCAGGCCGAGATGGCGGGCGATCACCTCGTCCGTCAGGCCCTCCGCGGACATCCTTAGAACGGTCCTTTCCTGGTCCGTCAGCGAGGAGAGCGGCTCCCGTTCGCGGAGGCGTGGTTCGGCCTGTGACCAGACGCGCTCGAACAGCTCTCCCAGCAACGTGACCAGCGCGGGGGCGCGCACCACCGCCATCCGGGAGGTGTGGCCGGTCATGGCGACGCGGCCGTCGACCATCAGGAATCTCTCGGAGATCAGCGGATCGACCCTCAGTTCCACCGACTCGGGGAAACCGGCCGCTCCGGACGGTGAGTCGACGACGACCCTCGTCCGCACACCAGGTGGAATGACGGCCGAATTGAAGACGCGAGAAAACGCGACGCCGGTTCTGGGATTGGGCAGCAGAACGGCCACGCTGCGCCTCGCGGACGAGCAGAGGGCGTTGATATCGGGGCGTATCTGGTCTCTCCCCTCGGCCGAAGGAGAGGTCAGGAAAGAATGGGTCATGTGCCCCCCGCGAACTGTGCTTGACCGAACACCCGCGTGTTCCTTCCGGCAGGTGACGCCGCTCTCGGATCGGACTCCGATGGATTTCCGAGGTGATTCGCGATGCGGAAGGGGAGGCGCGTGACACGTGTGCCGGATCCGCCGTCGTACGCGCGCGAGGAAGGGGCGTCCATCGATCGTCCCTCCGTCCTGTCGTTCCGGTCCGCGATGACGAGAGAGGCGCCGGGAAAGGGATTCTCAGACCGGAGGCCCGGAGCAACAGAATCCCGGCCGGTGGTCCTCGCCGGATCTTTCTGGAATTCCCGCCATCCGACTGTCGCAGGCGGTCCTAGAGATCATCTAGAGATGCCCGGGGGCGGGCCGCGCGGGTCCGAGCAGGAGGTCGGGATCCGGGGGGGCGAGGGCGGGCACGGGGCGGGCCGCCCGGCGACCTCCCTTCGGACGGGCCGCGCTCACGGCCTCACCCGGGGGTGCTTTTCCCCGCCTGAAGTGGACAGGCCGCTCCGTCTTCGGGGAAGTCGGCTGACCGGTTTAGGACATTGACTTGATAGCGGATTAGTTCAATGTATTTCTAGAGTAATGGCTGGTTCAAAAGCGGGGGGTCGAGAGACACGGTCGGTGACACGGGGGCCGGCGACAAAGGAGCCGTGAGTCGACAAGTCCGCGGACCGGTCGGCGGCATGGGCGGTCGGCTCGAATTCCGCGAGCCGACCGGCCTGCGGGCCGGTCGGCGATGAAAGGCGGGCGGAAAGGCATGGCCGATGAGAGGGGGCGGGTGGGCGCCGTCGCCCCCCTCGGTTCGAGCCGTGACCTGCAATAAAATCTATACGTGTGTAATGGGATCCGTATGTAGGTGTTGCCTGCGGCCGGGATCCTCCGTGAAGGGTGACGCTCTTCCACGGAAGGGTTCTGGATCCCGGCTCCGCCGCTACCCGCGGGTCCCGTCTCGCGGAGCGCGCACGCCGGAGGCCTGCACGCTCACACCGGTGCGGGCCGCACCGGCTCCGCCAGGGTGGAGTGGCTCGCCGGTTGGAAGCTCTCCACGAGGGCGGGAGGGGTTCTTTCCGTTCCCTGTCCTTACGGCGGGCTGAGCCGTCGCTCAGTCCGGGTAGCCCCAGCCCAGGTGGGACTGGGCGGCGCTCGTCTGCAAAGAATACTTACCGGTGTCCTTCAGGGGGGCAGACGAATCAGCACTCGCGGTCGTAGCATTGCCAGTGACGGCAAAAGCAGCCGTAAATAGCATGGCGAGGGCAGACAAGGCAAGACGTCGGCGCACGGGGAGACTCCTGTCGTAGGTTCTGCTGCTCAAATGATATCTTTCAAGGGGTAACGTGACTGGTCAAGACTTGGTGGGGCAGCGCATCAAAACCGTCCGCCGGCAACGTGGTTTTTCCCAGGCGCAGCTCGCCCATCCAGAACTGTCGGACAGTTACGTATCTCTCATCGAGAGTGGCAAGCGTACTCCGACCCCCGCGGTGCTGGAGCTGCTGGCCGAAAAACTCGACTGTTCCCTTACGTATTTGATCAATGGTGTCACGGCCGAGCAGATGCAGGAGATCGAGCTCGCGCTCAGCTACGCGCAGCTGGCCATGGACAACGGCGAGGTCGTCGAGGCTCGCACCCGTTACGCCGAACTCCTCGCCGACAGCGGACTGGCGGGCCTGCCCCAGCTGCGGCAGGACGCCGAGTACGGCCTGGCCCTCTCGACCGAGGCCTGCGGCGATCTGGAGCAGGCGATCGTCCTGCTCAACGGGTTGCGCGAGGGTGACGAGGCGGCCCTGAGCCCCGAGCGTCACGTCGCGGTCGCGGTCGCGCTCTCGCGCTGTTACCGGGAGAGCGGGGACCTGGCCCGGGCGGTTCAGGTCCCCGAGGAGATCCTCACCGGCGCGGTCCGGCCGGCCTGGACGGACGGCCTGATGCGGTTGGGCGGCCAGTTGCTCGCGGCCTACATCGAGCGCGGCGACCTGCTCCGGGCGCGTCACTTCTCCACCGAGATGATCGCCGCCGCCGAGCTCCTCGCCAGCCCGCAGGCGCTCACCCTGGCGCACTGGGGCGCCGCGATCGTCGCGGTGGAGAGCGGCCACGCCGACGAGGCGGTCACGCAGGCCGAGCGTGCCCTGGCCATCCAGTCCGAGTACGGTGACGCCCGAAGGCTGGCCCGGCTGCGCGGCGACTACGCCCAGGTGCTGCTGATCGTGCGGCCCATGGAGGCCGAGGCCTGGCGTGACGTGCTGTTGAAGGTGGAGAAGGAACTGGCGGAGAGCTCTGCCAGCTCGATAGACAAGATGCGCTGCGCGATGAACCTCGTCCGGGCGGAGCTGCTGCTCGCCCAGCCCGAACGGGCCGAGGAGCGCATGCGCTTCGTCTGCGATCTGCTCGACGGCATGCCGAAGGTCATGCAGGCGGAGGCCCGCCTGCTGCACGGTGAGACCCTGGCGGAGCTGGGCCTGCAGGAGCAGGCCTCGCAGGAACTGCTCGCCGGAACGGAGTGCCTGGAGCAGGCGCCGGAGACCCGCTTCACCGCCCATGCCTGGCTGACCGCGGCCCGGGTCCTGGAACGTATCGACGAGCCGGACCGGAGCGTCGACGCCTACCGGCGGGCGCTGGCCGGCGTCGGGCTGTAGGAGGGGCGGGGGACCCGCGCCGAAGCCAGATCGGACAGGGGGGTCGAGACCGCGTGGTCACGTGGGTAGCCTTGGGGTTGCCATGAAGACTTCCCCTGTCGCGGTCGCCCTCGCGCTTCTCGCCGCCCTCGTGCTCGGCACGGCCTTCGCCTCGCCGGCCTTCGCCCATGACCGGCTCAAGAGCAGTGACCCCGCCAAGGGCGCCAAGGTCGAGAGCCTGGAGGAGGTGAAGCTGACGTTCACCGCCTCGGTGCGCTTCCCGAACGTCGTCGTACGTTCCGGGGACGAGAACCACCAGGACGGCAAGCCCGTCCTCGACGGCGCGGTGGTGACCCAGAAGGTTAAGGAGGATCTCCCTCCGGGTGACTACGTCATCGCATATCGCGTCGTCTCCTCCGACGGCCACCCGATAGAGGGGGAGATTCCCTTCACCCTGCTCGGTTCCGCCTCCTCACCGGAGTCGCCGTCGGAATCGGCGTCGCCTTCCGCCACCGCCGCCGAGTCCCCGGCGGCGGCCGAGAGCCCGGCCACCGCGGAGACCTCGGCAGAGAACGCGCCGGCCGCCGCGCTCAGCCCGGCAGCCGCGGTCGGCGACGAGGAGCCCGGCTCCTCGCAGGGCGTGCCCGGCTGGATGTGGATCGTCGTCGGCGGCGTGACCGGCGTCGGCATCGGCATGTTCCTCAGCGTGCGCAACAAGAAGCGGCCATGAGCGGGCCCGCGCGGGCCGCGCAGACGGCGCGGAGCGAGACGCCGGGGAACAGCCGGGCGGTGAGGCTCGCCCTGGCGGCCGCGGTGGCGGCCGCCGCCGCCCTGGTGATCGCGATGATCGCCGGAGGCGCCGCGACCCCGCGCATCATCCCCGGCCTGCCCGACCAGGGAACCTTCACCCGCTGGGGACTGCCGCTGGCGAAGCTGACGATGGACGCGGCGGGCGTGCTCACCGTCGGCGTGCTCCTGGCCGCCACGGTCCTGCTCCCCAACGACAAGGGTCTGCTGGGCAAACCCGCGCTCGGTTACGTCAAGGCCGCCTCCTGGATCGCGCTCGTCTGGGCCGGGGCCGCCGCCGCCACGATGGTGTTCAGCCTCTCCGAGGCGCTCGGGCTGCCGGTGGCCGACGTGCTCGGCGGCAACGAGCTCACCAGCTTCGCCAGCCAGGTCTCCCAGGGCATCGCGCTGACCCTGGTCGTGCTCTTCTCGGTCGCGATCGCGCTCTTCGCCCGAGGGGCGATCACCGCCGGCGCGTCCGGCGGCCTGCTCGTCCTCGCCCTGGTCACCCTGCTCCCACCCGCGCTGACCGGCCACTCCGCCTCCTCGCCCAACCATGACCTGGCCACCACCGGCGTCGCGCTCCACCTCGTCGTCCTCGCGCTCTGGGTGGGTGGCCTCGGCGTGCTCTGCGCGCACGCGCTGCGCCGGCAGCCGTACCTGGAGATCGCCGCCGCCCGCTTCTCGGCCCTGGCACTGTGGTGCTTCGTCGGGGTGGGACTGTCCGGCCTGTTCAGCGTCCTGGCCAGGCTCACCTCGGTCTCCGAGCTCTTCACCTCCGCCTACGGCCTGCTGCTGCTGGCCAAGACCGCCGCGTTCGCGCTGCTCGGCGTCGTCGGCTGGTGGCACCGCAAGCGGACCCTGCCGTCGCTCGCCGCGGGCGGCCCCGGCACCTTCGTCCGCTTCGCCACCGGTGAGATCGTCGTCATGTTCGCGGCCATCGGGCTGGCCGTCGCGCTCTCCCGCACCGCGCCGCCCCCGGCGGTGCTGCCCGTCGACAGGGCCTTCGAGGTGCTCGGCTACACCATGCCGCCGGAGATATCGCTGGCCAACCTGGCCTCGCTGTGGTGGTTCGACCTGTTCTCCGGCACGGTCATCGCGCTGCTGGCCGGCCTCTACCTCGCCGGTGTCGTACGGCTCACCCGGCGTGGCGACTCCTGGTCCAAGGGGCGTACGGCCGCCTGGTTCACCGGTGTGCTGATCCTGCTGGTCGCCACCCAGAGCGGCGTCGCCCGCTACGCCAAGGTGCTGTTCAGCGTGCACATGGCCGAGCACATGACGCTGTCGATGATGGTGCCGATCTTCCTGGTGCTCGGCGCGCCCGTCACCCTGGCCCTGCGTGCTCTGAAGCCCGCCGCCCGCAGGGGCGACCGAGGGCCGCGCGAGTGGCTGACCACGATCCTGCACAGTAGGTACGTCCGCTTCGTCACCCATCCGGCGATCGCTACCACGATCTTCATCGTCTCCACCTACGCGTTGTACTTCACACCGCTGTTCGCCGCCGCGATGGAGGAGCATCTCGGCCACATCGTGATGACCGTGCACTTCCTGGTCAGCGGCTCCCTGTTCTTCTGGGTGATCATCGGTATCGACCCCGCTCCCTACCAGCTGCCGCACGTGGCCCGGCTCCTCCTGCTGTTCGTGACCATGCCGTTCCACGCCTTCTTCGGCATCGCGCTGATGAGCATGACCACCGTGCTGGCCTCCGACTGGTACGACCAGCTGGGCAGGACGTGGGGCGCCTCCGCCGTCGAGGACCAGCAGACCGGCGGAGCCATCGCCTGGGGGTTCGGCGAGATCCCGACGCTCGTCGTGCTCCTCGCGCTGGCCTTCCAGTGGTGGCGCGCCGACGACCGCAGAGCCCGCCGGGCCGACCGCCGCGCCGACGCCGCCGCAGCCCGGACCGGCGGCAGCGGCGATGCCAAACTCGACGCCTACAATGAGTACCTGGCCAAACTCAATAAGCGCGACGGCGTGAAATAGCCGGACGGCCACGGCCTGCTATCTTCCAGCCCTCTCACCGGCACCTCCCGGTAGCCTGGTGTTTCAGGGGGCTCGTGCTCACCGCAGCGGGCGCAGCGCTTCGTCATCGCGCGCCACGCCCAGTCACATATTCGGTCGGGGGGCCGGTGGCTGCAACGTGCATCAGGAAGGTTGAGCAGTGTCCGAGGAACTGCGCGTACGTGAGGGCCGGAGTCGTAGCCTGGCCCAGGCCCTTGAGGGGCATCTCACCGAATGGTCCGAGCGCACCGGGACCACCGTCGAGATCTGGGCGCTGCCCGCCGGCGAGGTTCCGGCCGCGATCACCAAGGCCGTGATGGCCACGCTCGGGGAGGCGCTCACCAACGTCGAGCGGCACAGCGGCGCACGGGTCGTGGCCGTCGCCGTCACCCTCGGCCCCAGTGGCCTGCGCATGACGGTGAGCGACAACGGCGTCGGCTTCTTCGGGCGGGCCGAGGGCCGGGGCGTCACCGCCATGCACGCCCACTTCGACCAGGTCGGCGGCACGCTCAGCGTCAACGGCGTTCCCGGCGAGGGAACCACGGTCAGCGGAGTGGTGCCCCGCCAGGACTAGGCGGCCCGAAAGGCGCGGCGCCGGGCGAGCTCCGCTAGGGCAGGGTCAGGATCTCGTGGCCGGTCTCGGTCACCAGAATGGTGTGCTCGAACTGGGCGGTCCGCTTGCGATCCTTGGTGACGGCGGTCCAGCCGTCGGGCCAGACGTCGTAGTCGATGGTGCCGAGCGTCAGCATGGGCTCGATCGTGAACGTCATGCCCGGCTCCAGCGTGACCGCCAGGGACGGGTCGTCGTAGTGCGGGACGATCAGGCCCGAGTGGAACGTGGTGCCGATGCCGTGGCCGGTGAAGTCACGGACCACGCCGTAACCGAACCGCTTGGCGTAGGCCTCGATCACGCGACCGGCCACGTTGAGCTGCCGGCCGGGGGCGATGGCCTTGATGGCCCGGTTGGTGGCCTCACGGGTGCGCTCGACCAGCAGCCGTGACTCCTCGTCGACGTCGCCGACCAGGAAGGTGGCGTCGGTGTCGCCGTGCACGCCCCCGATGAAGGCGGTGATGTCGACGTTGACGATGTCGCCGTCGCGCAGCACGGTGTCGTCGGGGATGCCGTGGCAGATCACCTCGTTGATCGAGGTGCACAGCGACTTGGGATATCCCCGGTAGCCGAGCGTGCTGGGATACGCCCCCCGCTCGCAGAGGAACTCGTGGCCGATCCGGTCGAGCTCGTCGGTGGTGACGCCGGGCGCCACGTGCCTACCGACCTCTTCGAGCGCCTGAGCCGCCAGCTTGCCCGCGATCCGCATCCGCTCGATGATCTCGGGGGTCTTGACGTCGGACTCCCCGGTCTTCGGGGACTTCTTCCCGACGTACTCCGGCCGCTGGATGTGAGAGGGAACCTTGCGGAGGGGAGAGATCCGCCCGGGCTGGAGCAGTGTCGTCATGGTTGCACAGTCTAGTTGCGCTTCCCACTGGGCAGGATTGCCGCATGACTGACCAATGGTGGTTCTGCCTGAAGCACATGGCCGTCGAACCCGACGAGGGGTGCCCGAACAAGGACCGGATGGGGCCGTACCCGACGCGCGAGGCCGCGGCCAACGCGCTGAAGACCGCGGCCGATCGGAACGAGGACTGGAAGAAGGAGGACCAGGCATGGGAGGACGACGACTGAGGACAGAGCGTGGCCGGTACGCCTGCCGGTATGTCTAGTCGGTGACCTGCGGGCCGCTGACCCGCTCGAGCAGCCTGGCCAGGCGGTCACGCAGGGTGGGGCGCCGTTCGACCTCGCCCGCGGCCATGCTCACCAGGTGCTGTGCCCCGTCGAAGGAGAACGGTGCCCGTTCGGGTACCGTCAGCGCGTCGTGGGCCAGGCCCGTAAGGTCCGTGTCACCGCCGTCCAGGGCCAGGATCGTGGTGCCGGTCCTGCGGGCGTCGCTCACCCGCTCCAGCAGCGCCTCGGGGGCGCGCTCCTCGGCGACCACGAACAGGGTCTCGCCCCGCCCGGCCTGCCGGATCCGTTCCAGCCCGACTCGCAGGTGCGCGGGCGCGCCGGGGGCGGGTGCCCAGCGGACCAGCGTCGGGGAGAGCTGGGGCAGCCCGGAGAGCCTGGCCTCGTCGCTCAGGTGCGCGGTCAGGTGCCAGGGCTCCTCCTCGGGCGTGCCGACCACCAGCAGGCCGCCGGCCGAGCGGGTCGCGCGCAGGGCGAGGCCCAGCTCGCGGGTCCGCTCGATCCAGCCCGTCGAAGCCAGGATCTCGCGCAGCAGTGTCACCGACCCAGCGTCCATGGGCACCATCGTGCACCAGCCCCCCCGCGATGATCCTGGGAATGCGCCCCTGAGAGGATTCGGGACAGACGTTATGGTCGATGAAGTCCGATCTTGAGGGTCGGGGATGATGAGGAGCGGTGAGTGAGCACTGACAGTCCGGACGTGGGCGGAATCTCGATCGGGATCCTGGGCGGGACCGGGGACCAGGGCAAGGGGTTGGCGCGGCGGTTCGCTCTCGCCGGGCACAGCGTGCTGATCGGCTCACGCAGCGCCGAGCGGGCGCAGGCGGCGGCGGAGAGCATCGGCGGACCGGTGCGCGGCGCCGACAACCCGACCGTGGCGGCCGAGGCCGACGTGGTGATCGTGGCCATTCCCTGGGACGGGCACCGCTCCACGCTGGAGTCCCTCCGCGCCGAGCTGGCCGGAAAGATCGTCATCGACTGCGTCAACCCGCTCGGCTTCGACAAGCAGGGCGCGTACGCACTCGCGGTCGAGGAGGGCAGTGCCGCCCAGCAGGCAGCCGCGGTCCTGACCGAGAGCCGGGTCGTCGCCGCCTTCCACCATGTCTCCGCCGTCCTGCTGCTGGACCCCGAGGTCGACAAGATCGACCTGGACGTGCTCGTGCTGGGTGACGACCGCGAGGCCACCGACACCGTCCAGGCGCTGGCGGGCCGCATCCCCGGCATGCGCGGCGTGTACGGCGGCCGCCTGCGAAACGCCCACCAGGTTGAGGCGATGACCGCCAACTTCATCTCGATCAACCGCCGCTACAAGGCCCACGCCGGCCTGCGCGTCACCGACATCTAGGGCCTGTACGGAGTTGAGGTCAGAGGGATTCACCTGCGCATTGGCCTCCGGTCCTGGTAGGCCGTTGCCATGGCGCGTGGAGACCTCTGTCCACCGTCTACGACCGGTTCCGCTCGTGGGCCACGGCGGGCGTCTTCGAGCACCTGACGCAGGCGATGATCACCGAGGCCGCGGCCCGTGGGCAGGCCGACCTTGACCTGGTCAGCGTGGACTCCACCATGGCCCGCGCCCACCATCACGCCGCAGGGATGGTCTTGGACGGTGAGCTGGTGAAGGCGCTGGAGGAGGCCGCCCGCGCACCCGCCCACCGCGGCCGTCACCGCACCAGGGCGGTTCGCCGACCGGCCTCGACGCCGACTTTCAAGCACCGCTCGGCATCACGACGGACCCGTCAGGATCGCAGGTCGGCGGTGAGTTCATCGGTACGCGACTTGTTACCCCAAAACCATTCCACGTGCGCGTGCCGACGCTGTTCCCGCAGCCATTCGTCCAAGAGCTGCTCTTCGATGAACTTCCGGGTGAACCGATCCAGCACCGCCGGTTCCACGGCCAGCACATACGCGAAGCAGAAACCACCCTCCAGAGCGGCAGGCCCGATGACCGTCCCCGCCTGCGCTTCCACGGCCTCCGCACCGTAGGAGGTGATGAGATCCTCCCGGTAACCGCCCTCTATCCGAGAGGTGGCCAGTCCGGCCAGGGACTCCTCGGTGGCCATGGCGACCACTTCGGCTCCCCGCACATCCGCGGCGCGAAGCCGGGCCACGGCGGTTTCGGCGTGAGCCTGGTCGGCATACCGTGATCTCACGACCCGCAGCCGGTCGAACGCGTCACGATGATCGGCGAAAAAGTCCTCCACCCGCCCACCGGCCACTCTCTGCCGCAGGGCCGCCACCGCGGCCTCAACGGCGACGATCCTCTCCAGCTGGGCATGGCTGACACCGCGCTCCGCCATCCATGCCCTGGTCGCCTGCGCGGTCAGCAAGCCCCGAGCCCGGCGGAAGGCGTCCATGGCCTCCTGCAACCGGTCGTCGGGCAGGCCGATGTCCTCGACATCCGCGGCCTGCCCTATCAGGCAGGCGTTGACCAGACGCCGGGAAAGAGCGGCGTCGTCCCACAGGACGTCCAGCAGGGAGATGACCTGCTCGATGAGCATGTCGGTGCCGTTGACCCGGAGCACCAGTTGCTCACCTGCTCGCTGGCTGTTCCGCAGTGGCCATGGAATGGCCCGGTCCGGGGCGAACGCCAGCGAGGTCGTACCCTCTGCCGAGGGAAAAAGCAGATCGTAGTGGTACTGGTCTGTGGCGGCCTCACGCTGCCACACCAATCGCATGGCGATGCCCGGATAGCGGGCGCGTAGCGCGCCAAGTCGTTCGCGTGCCTCCTTCGGCCGTACGTCGCCCAACTCCCTCAACCACTCCAAGGCGTTTTCGAGCAGCTCGGCGGTCACGATGAGGCTCCTTCCAATAGCACGTCACAGATGGCCTGGCTGATCGGCAGACCGGTCAGCCGCTCGATCCACAGCCATTGGCCGTTGGGGTTGACCTCCAGGAACACGTACTGGTCGTCGGGGGTGAGGATCACGTCGAAAGCCCCGTACAGGAGCCCCAGGCGTTCTGTCATATCCAGGCAGCGCCGAGCCACCTCCTCCGGAAGCCGGTGTATGCGGTGCGGGGTGGTCTCGATGTCGTACCGGCGCCAATCCAAACTGGACCGGTTGGCCACCTGGGAATGGATCTCCGCGGCGAACACCTGTTCACCGACGACCGTGACCCGCAGTTCCAGGCGTTTGGGAACGTACTGCTGAACAATGACCGGGCAGAATCGCAGAGCGGCCGCGTACGCCACGTCACGAGCGGAGACCGGCTCGCAGAACCGGGCGATCGTGCCGCCCCCCACCAGGTTCTCCGCCCACGGCTTGCCCAACGGCTTGGTCACGACATGACCGTCATGGCGTTCATGGAACTCCCAGAACGCCTCCGCCTCGGTCGCGATGAGGGTCTCCGGGATCGCGAATCCCAGTTCCGCCGCGAGGAGAAGCTGGGAGGACTTGCGTCCGGCCCGCCGGATCACCGAATCGTCCGCGGGCATCTTGCGGCACGGCAGGTGCTCCCACAGATCTGTGAGCAGGTCCTGACACTCGCGTGCGGCGTAGTCGGCCACCGCGGGATCGGTAAGGTCGGGATGCGTCGCGGGTGGTGTCGGACGCCGCCACCACAGGGCTGTCAGAGTGTCCAGATCGAGTGTGCCCGTTCGAGTGCGCAGAAGGCGCCGGGCAAGACCACGAGCGGTGTACGCCAGTTCCACGCGCGCCTTGACGGGGTAGTCACCGGGATCGAAGATCGTGATCTGGGCGCCGCGGTCGGCGAGCAGGGCGCGGACGTGTAAGGCGTGCGGGTCCTCTTCGCTGGTGAGGATCAGGACACCCGGTGTCGGCATGGGGGCGCTCCAGGAAAGCGAGGCGGCGCGGGAACGCCACGACGGCATCCCCGCACCAGATGATCGTTCAGCCGAAGACGTCTACTTTGCAGATGCCGGGCGGGTCCTGCCAGGTCTTCAGCTCGGCCGGGAGACCGCCGTTGATGGTGCGCAGCGCGCTCTCATCGAGCTCCGCGCCGACCGGCGCGATATCACCGATCTGGGTGCGCGGTTCGTCGCTCATGCGGGTTTTCTCTTCTTCGGAAGCCCGGGAAGGGCTCGGGTGGGTCCACTCTCCGGCATGGGGCTATTGATTCCCTTGTGATTTGCTTGGGGGGATCACGATGCGCGCGTGGCCGGGCGCGACCACCTCGACGACGGCTCCAGGCGGTCAGGGCCCGTCGAACGGAGCGGCGTTCGGAACGGGCCAGGTAGTGGCCCGGCTCCAAGCGGCGGCGGTCCGGCTCCAAGTGAAACGCAAGGAGAGCACCCGACACTGATCGTGTTGTGAGAGTTCCGATCATCCTTCAGCACAGCGCGGTCGAGTGTGGAGCGGCCTGTCTCGCCATGGTCCTCAGCGCTCACGGGCACCGCGTCTCCGTGCGCGCCCTGGCTGAGGAGATGGACATCGGGCGGGACGGGGTGAGCGCGCTGACCCTGGTCCGCACGGCTCGGGCGCGTGGGCTGACCACTCGTGCGCTGTCCACCCCGGCCACGGAGATGGCCTCGGTTCCGCTGCCCGCCGTGGCCTACTGGCGTAACAGCCATTTCGTGGTGGTCGAGCGCGTGAGCGAGACCCGCGTCACCATCGTCGATCCGGGGCCGGGCCGGGTACGCCTCACCCACGAGGAGTTCGCTCGAAACTACAGCGGTGTGGTGCTCACCCTCGAGGCCGGAGCGGACTTCTCCAGAGGGCGGTTCGGCGAGCGCGGGAACTGGTGGGCACGGTACTCTCGCGTCCTGCTGTCACGTCACCGCGCCGTGCTGGTCCTTCTCGCGCTGCTCAGCGTTGTCATGCAGGCCCTGGGGCTGGTCCTGCCCGCCGTGACCGAGCTGGTCGTGGACCACGTGCTGGCCGCCGGCGAGATCGACCTGCTGTCCTTGCTCGGGTACGGCGTGGCCGCGGCGGTATGCGCTCAGCTCGTGGTCGGCGGGGTGCGGGCATGGGCACTGGTCGGATTACGCACCCGAGCGGACACCGCGCTCCTCGACGATCTGGGGAAACGTCTGCTCGCGCTCCCTTTCCGGTTCTTCGCCCATCGAAGCTCGTCCGACCTGGTCTCGCGGATCTCAAGCGTCGGCGTTCTGCGGGAGATGCTCACCGGTCAGGCACTGACCGCTCTGCTCGACGGGCCTCTCGCGGTCGGCTACATGGCGGTGGTGACCGTGCGGTCCCCGCTCCTGGGTGGAGTGCTCGTCGCCTTCGCGGCGGCACAGATCCTTCTGCTCGTCGGCACCCACCGGTGGCTCTGTGAGCTGGCCCATCGGGAGCACGAGGCACGGAACGACGCCCAGGGCCAGTTGATCGAGGCCGTCCGGGGAATCGAGACGATCAAAGCGTCGGCGGTCGAGCCTCATATCCTTGACCGCTGGGTGCGTCTGCTCGGCGTTCAGATGCGGCAGGTATGGCGGAGTGGAGTCGCCCAGGGAGGCCAGGACACCGCCCTGGCCGCGCTGCGGTTCGGCGCCCCCCTGACCCTGCTGTGGGTCGGCGCCTGGCAGGTCGTCACCCACCACCTCAGCCCCGGCACCATGCTCGGCCTCCTCGCGCTGGCCGCCGCGACCCTGGCGCCGCTGGCATCGCTGACCGGCAGCATACGAGCCGTCCAGATGGCCCGCGTGCAGGCCGAACGACTGGCCGACATATTGGACACCGATCCTGAGTCCCCCTCATCAGGTGTCGCTCTCCCGCCCCGTCAGGCCGATGGCGCGGACAGCCCGATCGAGCTGCGCCAGGTCGGTTTTCGGTACACGCAGGAAAGCCCATGGATCGTGCGGGGCGTCGATCTGAGAGTTCGCGCCGGGCAGAAGATCGCCCTGGTCGGACGGTCCGGGTCGGGGAAGAGCACCCTCGCTCGCCTGCTGCTCGGGCTGTTCCCGCCGACCGAGGGAGAGATCTCCTACAACGGAGTCCCGGCCGGCCGCCTGGATCCAGGCCTGTTGCGCCGCCGGTTCGGGGTGGTGACCCAGGAGCCCGCCCTGTTCACCGGAACGATCTTCGACAACATCTCCCTCGGCTCGCCGGAAGCCTCCCCGGACGAGGTGGCGGAGGCGGCCCGACTGGCCTGCGTGCACGAGGACATCGCGGCCATGCCCATGAGGTACAAGACGCTGCTGACCGAAGGCGGCGGTCTCTCCGGCGGACAACGGCAGCGCATCGCCCTGGCCCGGGCGCTACTCGCCAAGCCGGAGATCTTGCTGCTCGACGAGGCCACCAGTCACCTGGACACCATGACCGAGGCCGAGATCGAGGCCAACCTGACCGGGTTCGAGCAGACACGCATCGTGATCGCACACCGGCTGAGCACCGTCCGGGACGCCGATGTGATCCTCGTGGTGGATCGGGGTCGCGTCGTCGAGGCGGGCCGCCACGAAGAACTCCTGGCAGCCGCCGGGCCGTACGCCCGGCTGGTCGACGCGCAGACCCTGCCGGGCGACCTCCAGGCGCGCCGGTGACGAACAGACCCTGTACGTCCAGCGCCGCGCCGCGAGCTGACGGCCTGCCCGCGCCGGTCACAGCCGGACGGGGAGAACAGCCTTGACCACGATGCCGCCGTGCTCGCCGCCACAGTGGCCTTTCCGGTGCCCTGGGCAGGGTGATCTGTGCTTTTGATGATGAACATCGCACCAGTCGGATCTGACAAACGGTCTGTTAACCGGACATTCTTATCTCATGACTGATTTTCGCCCGGAGACCCGCACCGTCCACCTTCCCCAGCCACAGCTGAACGGCAGCCGCCCCATCGCGGTGCCGCTCTACCAGACCTCCGGCTTCGTCTTCGAGGACCCGGCCGTCTTCGCCGACGGGATGGGCCGTCCGGACGGGGCCTTCGTCTACGGGCGCCTGTCGAACCCGACGGTCCGCTCCCTGGAGGAGGCCGTCGCCGGTCTGGAGGGCGGTGTCGGGGCTGTGGCCACCGGTTCCGGGATGGGGGCCGTCAACTCGGTGCTGCTCGCGCTGCTGGAGCCCGGTGATCACCTGATCGCGCAGCAGGCGCTCTACGGCGGCACCGCCTCGATGATCAACGACCTGGAGCGGCGCTTCCGGATCTCGGTCTCCTACGTCCCCGGGGACGACCCGGCGGCGCTGCGCGCGGCCGTGCGGCCGGAGACGAGACTGGTCTACCTGGAGACCATCGCCAACCCGGTGACCCAGGTCGCCGACCTGCCGGGCATGTGCGCGGCGGCACGCGAGGCCGGAGTCGTCTCCGTGGTCGACAACACCTTCGCCTCACCGATCCTGTGCCGGCCGCTGGAGCACGGGGCCGACATCGTGGTGCACTCCACGACCAAGTACCTGAGCGGGCACACCGACGTGCTCGGCGGGATCGCCGTCTTCGCCGCGGAGGAGCTGTACCGCAGGGTGTGGGCCTTCAACGTCAAGCTGGGCGCCACCGCGGACCCGTTCGCCGCCTGGCTCACCCTGCGCGGCATCCAGACACTGCCGCTGCGGATGGAGCGCCACTGCTTCAACACCCGCGAGCTGGCCACCCGGCTGAACGACCACCCCGCGGTCTCCGTCGTGCACTGGCCGGGCCTGCCCTCGCATCCCTCGTACGGGCTGGCGGCCAAGCTCCTGCCCGACTTCGGGGGTGTCTTCTCGTTCGACCTGGTCGGCGGCCGGGCGGCGGGTGAGCGGTTCATGAGCTCGGTGCGGCTGGCCCTGCTGGCCCCGTCCCTCGGCGGTGTCGAGACGCTCATCCTGCACCCCGCGACCACCTCCCACCGCTCGCTGACGGCCGAGGAGCTCGCCCGGCACGGGATCGGTGAGGGCACCGTACGGGTGGCGGTCGGCATCGAGCACATCGAGGACCTGTGGGCCGACTTCGAGCAGGCGCTCGCCTGAAGGATCCAGGGTGTCTCCTAGACTGCGGCGCGGGGCCGCCGGAAGGACGGGGCGGCCGCCTTCCAAGCCGCTTCGCGGAAAGGGGGCGCGCGTGAGCGTGTCGATCGGGGACGTGCGGCGGGCCGCCGAGCGCATCGCGGGGTACGTCCGGCGCACACCGGTGGTCGAGGTGTCGCCGGGGCTGTTCTTCAAGCTGGAGGGATTGCAGCACTCCGGGTCGTTCAAGGCGCGAGGAGGTTTCAACCGCGCCCTGTCCGGCGGGGAGATCCCCGAGGCCGGGCTGATCGCGGCGAGCGGGGGCAACCACGGCCTGGCGGTGGCGTACGTGGCGCGGAGTCTCGGCGTCCAGGCGGAGATCTTCGTGCCCACGGTGTCCAGCCCGGTGAAGGTGGCCGGGTTGCGCGCGCTGGGCGCGCGGGTGACCCAGGCCGGTGCCGTCTACGCCGACGCCTACGAGGCGTCCGTCAAGCGCGCGGCCGAGACCGGTGCCCTGGACGTGCACGCCTACGACCAGGCGGAGGTGGTCGCGGGGCAGGGCACGGTCGGCCTGGAGATCCTTGAGCAGACCGGGGGAGTCGACACGGTCCTCGTCGCGGTCGGCGGCGGCGGGCTCGTCGCCGGGATCACCGTCGCGCTCGACGGCCACGCCCGGGTGGTCGCCGTCGAGCCCGAGCTCATCCCGACCCTGCACCGGGCGCTGGAGGCCGGCCGGCCGGTCGGGGTCGAGGTCGCGGGGGTGGGGGCCGACGCCCTGGGCGCGAGCCGGGCGGGCGAGATCGCCTGTGAGATCACGGGCACGGCGGGGATACGGAGCCTGCTGGTCCCCGAGGAGGCCATCGTCGAGGCGCGGCGCGAGATGTGGCGGGAGCACCGGATCGCCGCCGAGCACGCCGGCGCCACCGCGTACGCGGCCCTGCTGTCCGGTGCCTACACCCCGGCCGAAGGGGAGCGGGTGGCCGTGGTCGTGTGCGGTGCCAACACCGACCCCGCCACCCTCGTCTGATCTCGCGCCGTGCCCGAACGCCCCGGCGCCGCCAGGGTTTCCTGGGACGCCGGGGCTCGGAATCGTCAGCTGTAGCTGTGCTCGGGAGCGGGGAAGGCGCCGGTCGACACCTCGTCGGCGAAGCTGCGCACCGCCCGGTCCATCTCGTGGGCCAGGTCGAAGTACTTCTTGACGAACTTGGCCGGGCTCGTGGTCAGGCCCATCAGGTCCTGCCAGACGAGGACCTGCGCGTCGGTGCCGGGCCCGGCACCGATGCCGATCGTCGGGATCGACAGGGACGAGGTGACCCGCTCGGCCAGCTCGGCGGGAACGCACTCCAGGACCACGGCGAACGCTCCGGCGTACTCCAGGTCCTTGGCGTCGGCCATCAGCTCGTCACCCGACTGGCCGCGGCCCTGCACCCGGTAGCCGCCGAGCGCGTTGACCGACTGGGGGGTCAGGCCCAGATGGGCCATCACCGGGATGCCCGCCGAGACCAGCGCCTCGACCTGGGGGAGCACCCGCCGCCCGCCCTCAAGCTTGATCGCGTGGGCGCCGGCCTCCTTCATGAACCGGGCGGCCGTCTCCAGGGCCTGCTGGGGAGAGGACTGGTAGGAGCCGAACGGCAGGTCGGCCACGACCATCGCGCGGGAGGAGCCGCGTACCACGGCCGCGGTCAGCGGCATGAGATCGTCCACCGACACCGGCAGCGTCGAGTCGTAGCCGTACACGACCATGGCGGCCGAGTCGCCGACGAGCAGCACGGGAATGCCGGCCTCGTCGAAGACCTTGGCGGTCATCGCGTCGTAGGCGGTGACCATCGGCCACCGCTCGCCGCGCTCCTTGGCGCTGGCGATGTCGCGCACGGTGATCCTTCGCCCGGCCTTGCCGCCGTACAGAGGGGTCGGCCGGCTGGGGAGAGAGGAAGAGGACATGGGACCTCCAGTGAAGTCTCGAGGCGCCCCTGATGGCGTCCCCGGACGGTTCCGATGATTGCACGCGTTCGGCAGGTTCAACAGACCCGGTCGGTCCGGTAATCCGACGGTGGGGGTCCGGGTGGCCTACCACACACCCGCGCGGTAAATCCGGTGGCGGAAATGTCGGGGGCATACGGCACAATGCTGACGGAGGTAAGTAATCACAATGGCTGTAGAACCTTACCGCCGCCTGCTGGCACTGCCGGGCGTGCGGTCGTTGTTGCTGGTGGGGCTGCTCGCCCGCATTCCCTCGACCGCGGTCGCCATCACGCTGACGATGCATGTCGTCGACCCCGGCGGTCTCGGCCTCGGCTTCGGCGCGGCCGGTCTGGTGACCATGGCGAGCACCGTGGGCATGGCCGTCGGCTCACCTCTGGCGGGCAGGTTCGTCGACAGGCACGGCCTGCGCCCGGTGCTGGCGGTGACCACGCTCGCCCAGCTCGTCTTCTGGTCCACCGCGTGGGCGATGCCGTTCCCGGTGCTGCTCGTCGCCGCGGTGCCCGCGGGGCTTCTCGCCCTCCCGGTGTTCAGCGTGATCAGGCAGTGCCTCACGGCGCTGGTCCCGGTCGACCAGCGCAGGATGGGTTTCTCCCTCGACTCCATAATCGTGGAGCTCTCCTACATGGCCGGCCCCGCCCTGGCGATCGCGGGGGTGACCTCCCTCGGCAGCGTCCCCACCATGGTCCTCGTCGCGGCAGGTCTGGTCGGCTCGGGGACGGCGCTGATCGTGCTGAACCCGCCCATCCGCTCGGCCGAGGAACTCCGTGAGCCGGCGACGAAGGTCGCGCGCCGCCGGTGGCTCACCCCGGGCATGCTCGGACTGCTCGGCACCGTCGTCGCGGCGGCCTTCGTGCTGGCCGCCACCGAGCTGTCCCTGGTGGCGACCATGAAACAGGGCGGCGACACCGCGTGGATCGGGCTGGCGATCGCCTTGTGGTGCGCCTACTCGCTGACCGGCGGCTTCGTGTACGGCATGCTGCCCCGTGGGCGCTCGCCGCTGGTCCTGATCGGAGCCATGGGGGTGCTCACCATTCCCGTCGGGCTGGTCGGCGGCGACTGGTACTGGCTGGTCCTGGCCCTGCTGCCGGCGGGCGTGCTGTGCGCTCCCGCGCTGTCCTCCTCGATCGACACCGTGAGCCGCCGGGTTCCCGCGGAGGCCCGAGGTGAGGCGATGGGGCTGCACGGCACGGCGCTACTGATCGGCAGCGCCTCCGCGGCGCCCATCGCGGGCGTGATCATCGACGGCCCCGGTCCAGGCTGGGCCTTCGCCGCCGCGGGGCTGGGCTGCGTGCTGATGGTCGGAGTCGCCCTGCCGTTCTGGCGGCACACCGAGAGCTCGGTGAAGGAGCCGCTCCCGGTCGCGGCCTGAACCCCTGCCCCGGCCGGCGTCGCCCTTGCCGTGGCCGCCCCCTGGCCGGGTCCGGCTCCCGCCCGGCCTGGTCAGGGGGCGTCGCCTGTTTGGCCACGGCAATCTGCCTTGCCGGTTCGCCGTCGAATGTCAGCACATGTCCTGATAAATACGAAACGACACGGTTGCGTATCGAAAAAGGCGGCGCTACGGTGGTGTTTCGAAACTCATACGTATCGAAAAACGGGGCCTTCGTGGAACAACAGCTTGGTCACCCGAGACGGTGGCAGATCCTGGGAGTGCTGGTCTTCAGCCTCCTGGCGGTCGTGCTCGACAACACCATCCTCAACGTCGCACTGAAGACGATCGCCGATCCGGCGGAAGGCCTGGGAGCCAGCCAGAGCCAGCTGGAATGGGCGATCAACTCGTACACGCTCGTCTTCGCGGGCCTGCTGTTCACCTTCGGGGTGATCGGCGACCGTACCGGCCGCAGGCGCATGCTCATGGTGGGCATGGTCCTGTTCGGCCTGGCCTCGCTGGCCAGCGCCTACGCCCAGGACCCCATGCAGCTGATCGTCGCCCGGGCGTTCATGGGCATCGGCGGTGCCGCGATCATGCCGGCCACGCTGGCCATCATCTCCAACGTCTTCCCCCCGCAGGAGCGCGGTAAGGCGATCGGCGTCTGGGCCGGTGGCGTGGGGCTGGCCGTGGCGGTCGGGCCGATCACCGGCGGCCTGCTCATCGAGCACTTCTGGTGGGGGTCGGTCTTCCTGATCAACCTGCCGATCGTGCTGGTCAGCATGGTGCTGATCGGCCTGGTCGTACCCGAGTCGCGTGACCCGCGCCCGTCCAGGCTCGACCCGGTCGGCGTGATCCTCTCCGTCGTCGGTCTCGTCGCCCTCACCTACGGCATCATCCGGGGAGGCGAGCTGGCCACGGTCGCCAGCGCGGAAGTGCTCATCCCGACGATCCTCGGCATCGCCGTGCTCGGCGCCTTCGTCTGGTACGAGCGCCGCATCGACCACCCGGCCTTCGACGTCCGCTACTTCCGCGACCCGCGCTTCGCCACCGCGGTCGGCATGGTCGGCATCGTGTTCTTCGCGATGATGGGCGCGATGTTCTTCCTGGTCTTCTACCTGCAGATCGTGCTGGGCTTCAGCCCGCTGCAGGCGGGCGCCCTGATGATCCCCTTCGCCGCCGCTCAGCTGATCTTCGCCCCGCTCAGCCAGCAGATGGCCGCGCGCTTCGGCGGCAGGCTGACCGCCACCGTCAGCATGGTCATCGTGGCCGGCGCGCTGGCCTCCTACGCACTGATGGACCAGCACACCCCGATCCTCCTGCTGGAGATCGTGTTCTTCGTCCAGGGCGCGGCGATGGCCAACATCATGCCTCCGGCGACGACCGCGATCATGGAGGCGCTCCCCAGGGAGAAGGCGGGCGTCGGTTCGGCCATGAGCAACACCGTCCGCCAGGTGGCCGGCGCGCTCGGGGTCGCGCTGCTCGGCTCGCTGCTCTCGGCCACCTACCGAGACCAGATCGCCCCCGCGCTGACCGGTCTGCCCGATCAGCTCAGGCACGTCGCCGGGGAGTCGCTGACCGGAACGCTCGGCGTGGCCCAGGGGCTCGGCGAGCGGGGTGCGGCGCTGATCGAACCGGCGAAGCTGGCCTTCGTCGAGGGCATGCACATCACCGCCCTCGTCTCCGCGGCCATCGCGCTGGTGGGGGCCCTGGTGGTGCTCAGGTGGCTGCCCGGCACGCCCTCCGAGGCGCCCGTCCCGCGGGGTATCGATCGCGAGAAGGAACCGGCAGTAGTGTAGGGGTGCGATGACGACCACCGACGAGACCCAGATGGCCGAGACCCGGACAGCCCAGGCTCAGACGACCCGCCCCGCGGGCCGTCCCCGCAGCGCCAGGGCGGAGAGGGCCATCATCGAGGCGACCCTGGACCTGGTCGGGGAGAGCAGCGGCCTCTCCGAACTGTCGATCGAGGGCATCGCCGCTCGCGCGGGGGTCGGCAAGACCACCATCTACCGGCGCTGGTCCAGCAAGGAGGACCTGCTCGTCGACGCGCTGGCGACCCTCAAGAGGCCGTTTCCCGCGCCGGGGGGCGTCTCGGTCCGTGAGGATCTGATCACCTACATGCGGGTCTTCCAGCAGGACGCGTGCGACACGCGCAACCGCTGCGTGATGAACATCGCGATGAACGAGGCCGAGCGGCACCCGCGCCTGGTGGAACGCATCCGTCAGGCGACCATCGAGCCGCGCAGGGCGGCGATCGCCGCCCTGCTGCGGCGCGGCATCGCCACCGGCGAGCTCCGGGCCGACCTCGACGTTCGCATCGCGATGGCGACGGTGGTCGGCGCCGTCATGTGGTACATCCGCACCGAGGGCCTGGAAGAGAACGGCGAACTCCCCTCCGACCTGGCCGAACGGATCGCCGACCAACTCCTGGCCGGCCTCGGCCCCGGCTGAGACTCACCGAGAGGCACACGGTGCCGGGCCGGACCTCCGCCCTCCCGCGCGCGTTCTCCGGTCCCGCCGCGCCGGCGTCCGGCCGGTCGCGAAGGGGGCACGGCCGCGGGCCGGGACCGTGGGAGGTCCCGGTCAGCCGGCGGTCTCGCGCCAGCGGTTGGTGATGGGCAGGCGGCGGTCGCGGCCGAAGTTCTTGGGAGTGATCTTGGGGCCCGGAGGATACTGGCGGCGCTTGTACTCGGCCAGGTCGACCAGGCGGATCACCCGGGCGACCAGCGCGGGATCGTGTCCGGCGGCGATCAGCTCGGCCGAGCCCATGTCCCTCTCGACGTAGTCGCCCAGCAGCCGGTCCAGGACCCCGTACTCGGGAAGGGAGTCGGTGTCGCGCTGGTCGGGGCGGAGTTCCGCGCTGGGCTCCTTCTCGATCGAGTTCTCCGGGATCGGCGGCACCGCGAAGGGGTGCAGGAACTCGCCCGAGCGGCCCGCCTGGGCGTTGCGCCAGCGCGACAGCTCCCAGACCAGGGTCTTGAGCACGTCCTTGATGGGCGCGAAGCCACCCGCGGAGTCGCCGTAGAGGGTGGAGTAGCCGGTGGCCAGTTCACTCTTGTTGCCGGTGGTGAGGACGAGGTGGCCGTGCTGGTTGGACAGGCTCATCAGGAGCATGCCGCGCACCCGGGCCTGGAGGTTCTCCGCGGCCAGGCCGGAGAGCTCGATCTCCTTCTCGAAGCCGCTGACGATGTCGGCGATCGGCACGGTGTGAGCGTTGATCCCCTGCCGGTCGACCAGTTCCTGGGCGTCGCTCAGCGAGTGGTCGGAGGAGTAGCGGGAGGGCATCAGCACCGCGTGCACCCGGTCGGGGCCGAGGGCGTCGGAGGCGATCGTGGCGGTCAGCGCCGAGTCGATGCCGCCGGACAGGCCCAGGATGACCGACTCGAAGCCGTTCTTGGCGACGTAGTCGCGGACCGCGAGGACCAGCGCCGAGTAGATCTCGGCGGTGTCGTCGAGCTGCTCGGCGAGCGTGGGGGGCTCCGGCTCGTACGGCTCCAGGGGGCGGGGCGACAGCTCCAGCCGCTCCACCGTGATCACGCTGTTGTCCCCGGCGTCCACCTGGAACTCCCCGAGTCCGCCGTACCTGGCCTCGGGCAGCTCCAGGTCCGTGACCAGCAGTTCCTCGGAGAAGCGCGCCGCGCGCGCGATGAGCTCGCCGGAGGCGGAGACGACGAGCGAGTCGCCGTCGAAGACCAGCTCGTCCTGGCCGCCGACCTGGTTGACGTAGGCGAGGGCGCAACCGGCCTCGCGGGCACGCCTGGCCACCAGCGCCAGCCGTACGTCGTCCTTCTCCTTCTCGTACGGCGAGGCGTTCGGCACCACCAGCAGCCCGGCTCCGGCCTCGGCCGCCACGGCGACGGGGCCGCCCTCCTGCCAGAGGTCCTCGCAGACCGCGATCGCCACGTCGACGCCGTGCAGCCGGAAGATCGGCAGCCGGTCGCCGCGGACGAAGTAGCGGTACTCGTCGAAGACGCCGTAGTTGGGCAGGTGGTGCTTGGCGGTCTTGACGACCACCCGGCCCCGGTGGAGCAGTGCCGCCGCGTCGAGCGGGGCGCCCTTGGGCTGGCCGACCCGCGGGGCGAGATTCGCGCGGTCCACGTAGCCGGCGACGACCGGGATCTCGCCGAGTCCCGCCTCGTCCAGCCGTCGCGCGGCCTCCTCGATCGCGGAGATCGACGCCTCCACGAACGAGGTGCGCAACACCAGGTCCTCGGCGGGATAGCCGGTCAGGAACATCTCGGTGAAGACGACCAGGTGCGCGCCGCGGTCCGCGGCGCGCCGGGTCCACTCGACGAGCCTGTCGGTGTTGGCGGCCAGGTCACCGACGGCGGGATTGCTCTGGGCCAGGGCGATACGGAGTTGAGCCACGTGCCCATCCTATTGGGACGTACCACGGGATCACCGTTCAGGTGATCCCTCCGGGCGCGCTTTGCCCATATCTACTGCTATATCGGGATGAAAGGTGCGGTCCAGCTCTGGGGGTCGTCCGGGAAACCGGTGAGGTGCGACGAGAACGGCACGTTCCGATGGCCGGTTGCCCGTCGGCCGGCGTCCGATGTCGCCGTCCGGCGGGCAGCACGCGGGACGTCAAGAGGCGTCAGTCGAGAACCCCGACCAGCCCGAGGTTCCTCGCCCCCGCCGGCTCGGTCACCCGCTGCAGCTCCTTGCCCGCGCGGGAGAGGACCACGATCGTGTTGGCGGTCGTGCCTCTGACACGGACCGCCAGGCGGCCGTCGCGCAGGTAACGCGCGCCGAGCAGCCGCCCCTTGACCGGGATGGCGACCTTCGCCCCGGTCTTGGTGTCGTAGATCGACGGGGAGAACGACAGCGGCCAGGAACCGTCACCGCCCGGGGCGTTCGCGCCGATGGCGTTGACCACCACCCTGCGGCCGTCGGGCGACAGGCTCTCCACGTGGTTGGCGAGCTTGATGCCGGGGCTGCGGCTGGAGACACGCCTCCTGGTGTCCAGGAGGTAGACGCCGTTGACGTCGCCCGCGTACCCGGCGAGAGTCCTGCCGTCGGCCGACCAGGTCAGGTGGCAGGGACCGAGGGTCTTGCCGGCGTTGACCGAGCCCTTGCCGTCGGCGCCGACCACGGCCACGGTGGTGGCCTCGGCCGTGCCCCGCACCGGGTAGGCGAGCCGCTTGCCGTCGGCGGTCCAGGCCGGGGTCAGGCAGGGACCGCCGTAGGCGGCGTTCTTGGCGATCACCCTGTCCCCGGTGGCCGACCTGACGTGCAGCCTGCTCTTGTCGTCGATCCAGGCGACCTTGCCGCCGCCGGGCGCGACCGCGAACTGGCCGGCGAAGGCCCCGCCTCCGGCGGTCAGGCGGCTCCAGCCTCCCCGGTGGGTCAGCGCCTCGATCCCGTTGCCGGTGTGGCGGAAGTAGACGGCGCCCGCCACGGGAGCCGTCCGGGGTGAGGCCACCGCGGGGGTGGCGGTGGCAGACACGGCGAGTGCGGCGCCGGCGGCCAGTGCCCAGTACTTCAAGGAGATCTCCTCGGGTCGATTCCTTAACGGAGTTAGAGTCCCGAGAGTGGCAGAAGGTTTACCGGCGGTCGGCCGTGATCGGCAGCACGGCCTCCACGACCGTGCCGCCACCGGGGGCCGCCTCGATCACGCAGGTCCCGCCCAGCTCGGCGGCGCGCTCGCGCATGGAGAGCAGTCCGACTCCCGAGCGGGGGCCGGCGGGCAGCCCGTGCCCGTCGTCCTGGACACGCACCACCAGTGACTCCCCGCGCCGCAGCGAGATGGTCGCGGAGCTGGCCCTTGCGTGCTTGCGGACGTTGGTGAGCCCCTCCTGCGCGATGCGGTAGGCGGCCACCTCGGCCGCCGCGGGCAGGTCCGACAGGTTGCCCTCGGTCTCCACGGCGACCCTCGGTGTGCCCTCCTGGGCGAGGGCCCGCACGGCCCCCGCCAGGCCCAGATCGTCGAGGGTGGGCGGCCGCAGGCCGTACACCAGTTCCCTGATCTCCTCACTGACCGTGTCCATGCCGGCGCGCAGCTCCGCCAGGAGCCGGTCGGCGGAGTCGGGGGCGGTGCGCAGGCTGATCCTGGCCATGTTGATGACCATCGCCATGTCGGTCAGCGCGTGGCCGAGCCCGTCGTGCAGGTCCCTGCGCAGACGGCGGCGCTCCTCCTCGCGGGCGGTGAGGATACGCTCCCGGGAGTGCTGCAGGTCGGCGGTCATTCGCGCCGCGTGCACCACGTCGGCGACGTACGGCGTGGCCACCGCGATCAGGCGGTCGTTGTGCGCGGCGGCGAACCTGCGGGGGCCGGGGGAGCCCAGCAGCAGCAGCCCGACCGGCTCGCCGTGCCAGACCAGTGGTACACCGCGTGGCGCCGGGCCCAGCAGGCCGACCTGTATCTGCCTGGCGCCGGGTTCGTACACCTCGACCGCGACCCCGGTGACGCTCAGCCCGTCCTTGACCACCGCGGCGACGGCGGCGAGCGCGTTGGTCGGCTCGGTCTCGCGGACCTCGCCGGCCAGGCGCGCGGCGAACGCCCGCGGGTCGCCGTGCGTGCCGTACATGAGCCGGTCCACCAGGTTCCTGAGCCTGTGCCGGAGCGGATGGAAGATCATTCCGGCGAGCAGGGCCGCGATCAGGCCGCCGACCCGGTCGTATCCCGACAGGGCCAGCCCGGCGACCGCGCCGACCGCGTAGATGACGCTGACCGCGGCGATCAACCCGGCGGCGACGAAGGCGCGGCTGACCACGGTGTCGATGCCGTAGAGCCGGTAGCGCAGCACCGAGAAGGTGATGGCCACCGGGATCAGCGCGGTCCAGAGTGTGGCGGCCGGCCACCAGTCGGATCCGGCGAGCAGGCAGGCGACGTAGAAGGCGAACGCGAACAGCGGCCAGGCGATCTGCCGGCGCAGTACGGGGCCCGCCCGCCGGAAGCGCAACACCAGGGAGACCAGCGCCAGCAACGCGAGGACCGATATCAGAAGGGCGAACGCCTGGCGCAGGGCCATGCTGTAGGGGGCCGTGGCCTCCAGCGCGAGCGGGTTGGGAATGATCCGCGGCCAGGGGTAGCTCGCCTGGTCGGGTGTCGGGCGGGTGACGTCGAGCAGCGTGACGATCACCACCACGACCGCGCTGATCGCCACCATCGGCCGCCAGCGCCGGGAGGGCAGCCTGCCGTCGGGGGAGTAGAGCGGGAGTATGACCGCCAGCAGGATCCCGCCGACCTGGTGGCCGATGACCATGGGCCAGCGGAAATAGCCGGCCATGTCCATGTCTCCCGCCGCGGCGAAGGCGAACAGCACCGACTCGGAGAAGATGTCGATCGCGCACAGCAGGCCGCCCACGCACATCAGCCATGCCGTGGCCGGACGCGCGCGGTGGGCCAGCAGGAAGGCGCCCACCACGGGGAACATCAGCCCCGCCATCAGCTGGGGCGTGCCGTTCGCCTCCGGGTGCCACTCGGGCGGCGCATCGAGGCGGAGCACGACCCCGCCGACGATGAGTCCCACGGAGAGGGCGGCCATCGCCACGGCGGCGAGCCGCCGTGGCGAGCGCGGCAGAGTGCGCGAGAGCGGCACGGCGGGCCCGGCGGGCACGGTGAGCGCGTCGACGGCCCGTCTGGGCACGTCGCCGATACCGTCGAGCACCCGGCCGTGCTCCCGTGCCCGCAGATGCATCGCTATCTGCCCACGTCGCCGGGGTTGACCAGCCCGGACTCGTACGCGGTGACGACGAGCTGGGCCCGGTCGAACAGCCCGAGGTGGTCCAGCAGCTTGACCACCGACTGTGAGACCGACCGCTCGGAGACCGCGAGGGTCGCCGCGATCTGCCGGTTGGTCAGCCCTCTGGCGACCAGCTTCATCAGGTCGAGGTCCGCGTCGCCGAGACCGGCGAGGCCGGGCGGCGCGGACGGGTTGGTGCGCCCGGCGAAGGCCGCGATCAGGCGGGTGGTGACGGCGGGGTCGATCAGCGCGTCCCCGGCCTGCGCGGCTCGTATCGCGGTGATGAGCTGCTCGGGCGCCGACGTCTTGAGGACGAACCCGCTCACCCCCGCGCGCAGCGCCGCGTAGAGGTTGTCGTCCGTGCCGAAGGTGGTCATCATGACGACCTTCGGCGGTGCCTCGTCGGCCAGAATCCGCCGCGCGGCGGTCAGCCCGTCCAGTCTGGGCATCTGGATGTCCATCAGCACCAGGTCCGGAGCGGTCTCCCGGACCACGGCGATCGCCTGCTCGCCGTTCTCCGCCTCCCCGACGAGCTCGAAGCCGGGCTCGCTGTCCAGCACCACGCGCAGGCCGGTGCGGACCAGGGCCTGGTCGTCCACCACCACGATTCGCAGCCCGGGCAGCGCCCGCGCCCGCTCCTCGGTGGCCGTCGGGCGTGGTGCCGCCGGTTCCGCCGGGCGCGCGGCGACCGGCTCCGCGGGCGGGTCGAGGTGAACGGCCTGGGCCAGCATGTCGGACTCCAGGCGCTGCAGGGCGGCGCCGAGGTCGAGGCCGAGCTCGTCGCGGAGCATCCCCCTGGCCCGTCGGAGCGCTCCCAGCGCGTCCCCCTGCCTGCCGTTGCGGTACAGGGCCAGCGCGAGCAGCCGCCAGGCCTCCTCCCGCAGCGGATGCGCCGAGGCGTGCGCCTCCAGGTCGGCGACCAGGGCACCGGAGTGACCCAGGAGGAGTCCCGCGTCGGCGCGGCGTTCGACCGCGATCAGCCGCAGCTCCTCCAGCCGGCCCGCCTCGGTCACCGCCCACGGCAGGTCGGAGAACTCGGCGAGGGCCGGGCCACGCCAGAGTGCGAGGGCGGCCTCCAGCCGACTCCACACCTCGGCGGGCTCGCCACCGGCCTTGACCGCGTTCTCGAACATCCAGGAGTCCACCTGGTCCGCTGAGGCGCGCAGCGCGTAGCCCGGCGGGGCGGAGACCAGTACCTCGGCCTCCTCCCGCGGCGCGCGGCCGGGTTCCAGGGCACGCCGCAGCCGCGACACGTATCCCTGGATGGTCGACAGGGCCTGGGTCGGAGGTTCACCCGGCCACAGCTCGTCGATCAGCATGGTCACCGGGACGGCGCGGCCACCGGCTACGAGGAGCCGGGCCAGCACCGCCATCTGGCGCTGGCCGCCGAGATCGAGCAGCGCGCCGTTGTGGCGCGCCTGGAACGGTCCGAGAGCACGAAATGTCAGCATTGCAGGCGTAAGGCTAGAGCTACCTGGGCCAACGTCATAGGGCAATACTCACCATCGTTCGCAGGCTGTAAGAAATCATCGGTGGTCATATCTCCACATTCAAGTTCACCGGAAGAACGGCTTCGACCATGGTGCCCCCTTCGGGAGGTGTCGTGATCATGCATGTCCCGCCGAGTTCGGCGGCTCGCTCGCGCATCGAGGCCAGCCCGATCCCCAAGCGACGCTCCGCGGGGATGCCGACCCCGTCGTCGTGCACCCGGATGCTCAAGAAGTCCTCGCCGCGTTCCAGCGACAGCCGCACCGTCGTGGCGCCGGCGTGCTTGCGGGCGTTGGTCAGCGCCTCCTGCGCGATCCGGTAGGCGGCCACCTCGGTGGCGGCGGGCAGCCCCGACAGCTCGCCCCTGACCTCCACGGTGGCGCCGGAGCCCGCCATCTCCGCCACCGCGCCGGCCAGGCCCAGCTCGTCGAGGGTGGGCGGTCGCAGGCCGTACACCAGGTGCCTGATGTCGCTGGTGACGCTGTCCATGCCGGAGCGCAGCTCGCTGAGCATGCGCTCGGCCGTCTCGGGGGAGACGCGCAGGGAGTGCCTGGCCGCGTTGATGGACATCGCCATCCCGCTGAGCGACTGGCCGAGGCCGTCGTGCAGGTCGCGGCGGAGACGGCGGCGTTCCTCCTCGCGGGTGGTGACGATCCGCTCCCGGGAACGCCGCAGCGCGCCGACCAGCCGGACCGCGTGGGCCGCGTCCGCCACGTACGGCGTGAGCGCGGCGATGACCCGCTCGTTGTGCGCGGCCGGCAGACGCCTGGCACCCGGGGGGCCGATGAGCAGGCGGCCGACGGGCTCGCCGTGCCACACGAGCCGGATGTCGCGCACCACCTCCTCCAGTGTCCCCGCCGTCGCCTCCTCGGGCCAGCCGCCGGAAAAGCGCACGCCCGTACCGGTGACGGCCAGACCGTCGCGCAGTACCTCCAGGGCGGCGGCCAGCCCGCCCGCCGGATCGGTGTGCTGCAGCCTGCGCCCGAGTTCGGCGGCCAGCGCCACCGGGTCGCCCTTGCTGCCGTAGAGCAGGCGGTCGGCGCCGCGCTGGAGCACCCGCCGTATCGGCTGGAAGAACGCCCCCGCGCAGAGCGCGGCGACCAGGCCGCCGATCCGGTCCACGTCGGACAGGAACAGACTGGAGGCGGTGCCCACCGCCACGTACACCCCGCCGATCACGCCGACCAGGCCCGCGCCGACCAGGGCCCTGGTGACGAGCGTGTCGATCCCGTAGAGGCGGTACCGCAGCACCGAGAAGGTGATCGCGAGCGGGACCAGCGGGATCGTGAACGACGCCAGCCACCACACCGGGTTGCCGAGCACCCAGGGGACGATGACCGTGGCGATCGCGACCAGCGGCCACAGGATCTGTCTGCGCCCCTCCGGGCCCGATCTCCGGAACCGGGCGGCCAGCGAGACGAAGGCCAGGAGTATCACCGCGTTGGTGATCGTGTACAGGAACAACGTGAAGGGGTGCGGCTCCGACCGTTCGGGCGAGGATATGAACTCCATCGCGAACGCCTCGACCGCCAGGACGGCGACCGAGCCCCAGACCAGCGGTCGCCAGCGCGGGGAGGGCAGTCTCCCGTCCGGGTAGAGCAGCGGCAGCAGCACGACCAGAAGCAGGATGGTCAGGCTCCAGCTCACCCCGGCGACCGTCCAGAGCACCTTGGGCGCGGTCGTCCACTCCCGCATCACCCCCAGCAGGGCGAGGTTCACCGTGAGGCTGTTCAGCGCGGAGAACAGTCCGCCCAGGCAGAGCAGCCAGCCGATGACCAGCCGGGGCCGCTGGAACGCCAGCAGCGCGCCAAGGATGGGGAACGCGGTGCCGGCCACGTCCTCCGGCGCGAACGGCAGCGGCGTGTAGTCGGGTTGCGGGAGCTGCGCCGTGACCCAGACGTTGACGCACACCATCGCGACGGACGCGCTGGTGATCAGCACCGCCGCGACCCGCCCCTGGACGGGCGTCACCGTTGAGATCGACAGGTTCAGCCCGCGCATGGTGGTTCAGGCCCTTCATCTGGTACTTGGAAGGACCTTAACCGGCTTGAAGCGCAAACCAATCAATAAGAGATCAAAGGAGGGCGTATCTCGTACGAAGCCCCGGAGCCGGCCCGATCATCGGCAGGCGCTTTCACCCGGCCCGCTCCCACCCGGGCGGACTCGCCCGGGGGGGGGGGGGGGGCGGGGCCGGCCCGGCGGAACGGGGGGGGTTGGGGAGGGCGGGGGGGTGGGGAAGTGGGGTTTGTGTTTGGTGTTGTTT
>NZ_JBFAOJ010000044.1:0-72462 GCF_040675205.1 Streptosporangium sp. NPDC049644
GCCACGCACCGCTCTCGCGGCCAGAAGTCGTGGCCCATCATGAAGCAGGTGAGCACCTCCACCTTCTCCAGGCGGGGGTCCGGGGCCAGATCGCGTACGTCCGCCTTCTCGCGTGGGCGATCAGTTCTCAAAGACCAGCGGCAGGTGTGCCGGGCCACGCATGATCAAAGACGGTGCGAACAGGACACCGCTCCGGGGGACGGCCAGCGACATCCTCGAAAACCGGTCCAGTGTCCTGCTGACGACGATCTTCGCCTCCAGGCGTGCCAGCTGTGCTCCCACGCAGCGATGAATTCCGTGCCCGAACGCCAGGTGGCGCTTGTCCTCCCGCGATATGTCGAAACTGTCGGGAGACGGATAGTGGGCGGGGTCCCGGTGCGCCGATCCGACCAGCAGCAGGATCGGCTCACGCGCCGGTATCGTGACCCCCGCGATCTCCACGTCGGTGGTGGGAAAACGCCACATGGGCGACGCGGTGGGACCGTCGTACCTGAGCACCTCCTCGATCGCGGAATCGATGAGCGTGGGATCCCGACGTAGCAGCGAACGCTGTTCCGGGTGGTCCAGCAGGGCCAGGAAGGTGCTTCCGACCAGGCGTATGGACGTTTCGTATCCGGCCACGATGATCCCGAACACCGTGGTGAGCAGCTCGTCCTCGTCGAGCGCCCCGGGAGTCCGGCTCGCCCGTATCAGATCGGACAGCAGGTCGGCGCCCAGGTTGTCCTTCTTCCGAAGGATGAGGTCGCCGGTGTACTCGAGCATGGACTCGATGGCGCCGTGCGCCAGGTGACGTTCGGCCGGGTCGGCCGTGAACATCAGGTCTCCCCATTCCCGCAGCCTCGCGCGGTCGCCGGGCGGGGCGCCCACGACATCGCAGATCAGCCCGACCGAGAGCGGGGTGGCGAGGTGGTTCATGACGTCCACGGGCTCGCCCGTCGGCACGGTGCCCAGGAGGGTGTCCGTCATCTTCTCGATGGCCGCCTCCCACTGGGCGACCCTCCGGCCGCTGAAGGCCGCGGTCGCCGGCTTCCGCAGCCTCGTGTGGTCCGGTGGGTCCAGATTGACCATGGAGCGTTCCGCGACCGTCCCTGAGCCGAAGGCCAGCGAGGCCTCGGTGAAAGCGGGGGACGCGTTTCGGTAGTCGCTGCTGAGGCGGGCGTCCGTGAAACCCTCCCTGACGTCCTCGTACCTGCTGACCAGCCACACGCCGACATCGGTGAACGGAATGGTCGTCCGGAAAACGGGATGGTTCTCTCTGAGCCATCTGTAGGTGGGATAAGGATTCTGGAAGAAATCCGGTGTGAAAACAGGGGGTGTGGTCATCCTGCCGGGTCTTTTCTATACGGTCGTGCGGTACGGGATTTTCGCGACGAACGCTCGATATGAAGCCGTGCCGATCAACCGGAAATGGCCGAGGGTTCGGCCGGTCGGCCTCGAATCGTGCGGGGAGTTTTGTTCGTCAGGGCTTCCGGAGGGATTATCCGCTGCTCCGGCTGGAGCGGCGAGACGCATCATCTCACCCTGCGCCGCCTTTGTGTCAATCCCTTGACTTCGAATACGGCCTATGTCGCGACGGGGTCGTCAACGCTGATTTCTTCCCCTTCGGGGCCTGGCTGGAGGATGCCAAGACATTTTTAAGTCGATGCCAACTTTGAGCCCGGACCATGTTGCCCATATATGAGAAGGCGGCGCCTGGAAAGGAAACCGCGGAAAGGCCGCTAACTCGATTCGCCGTGTCCCGCCGGCCGCCGCGCCGGCGTGCCCTGTCGGCCGCCGGCGCCGAGCGTCCCCGTCGGCCGGGAGTGTGCTCAGTCCTGACCGAGCCAGAGGTCGGGGCCGAAGACCTCGTAGTGGACGTCGCGGGCGGGCACCCCGTGGCGGAGCAGGTCCGCGCGCACGTCGCGCATGAACGGCAGCGGGCCGCACAGGTAGGCGACGAGGCCGTCGGGCAGGTCGATCGCGGAGAGGTCGGCGTACCCGATACGGGGCGCGGGGTCGCAGGAGCACGCGCCCGCCTTCTCGTACCAGCGGTGCAGGGTCGCGCCGGGCAGCTCGGCGACCAGCCGGACGAGCTCCTCGCGGTGGGCGTGGTCGGCGGGGCTCCGGTCGGCGTGGACGACGACCACCTGGCGGGTGGAGCCGGTGGCCACGAGGTGGTCGAGCATCGACAGTATGGGGGTGATCCCGATCCCGGCGGAGGCGAGCAGCAGCGGGGCGTCACCCGGGGCCAGGGTCAGGTCGCCGTACGGCGCCGAGATGGTGAGCTCGTCCCCGGCCTGGACGTTGGCGTGCAGCCACCCGGAGACCTCGCCGTCGGGCCCCGAGCCGCGGACCCACCTGACGGTGATCCGCCAGTCGTCGCGCTCGGGGGCGCACGACAGGCTGTACTGCCGGATCTGCCGTGCCCCGTCGGGCAGGGGGACCGCGACGCTGACGTACTGCCCGGGGGCGAAGGTGAGCGGGATCGAGGGGGCGAGGGTGAAGGAGACGGTGTCCGGTGTTTGGCGCCGCCGCTCCAGGACCGTCGCGCGCAGCCAGGGGTCGCCGGGCTCGCGCAGCAGCCGCGCCTCCAGCGCGATCAGCGCATTGGCCATCAGCCAGTAGACCTCGTCCCAGGCCGCCGCGACCTCGGGGGTGACGGCGTCGCCGAGCACGTCGACGATGGCGGCGAGGAGGTACTTGTGCACGATCTGGTACTGGTCGGGGGTGATCCCGACCGAGGCGTGCTTGTGCGCGATGCGGGCGAGCATCGCGTCGGGCCGCTCGTCGGGCCGGTCGAGCAGCAGGGTGGCGAAGGCGGCGATCGACCCGGCCAGTGCCTGGCGCTGTACCCCGCTGGCCTGGTTGCCCCGGTTGAAGAGGTTCTTCAGCAGGTCCGGGTTGTCGGCGAACATCGTCGTGTAGAACCGCCCGGTGATCTCCCCCAGGGCCTGATGGACGGCGGGCAGGGTGGCCCGGACCGTCGCCGCCGATTCAACAGAGAGCATGTCTCCTCCAAATTGGTAAATGATCTTCGTATTAAAGTGCGTGATGACGGAAGGGGTTCGGGAGGGAGTGGTCAGGAGAGAGTGACCAGCACGGGACCGGTCGGCGAGCGGACCAGGTCGTCCACGGTGAGCGGGTCGAGCGCCGCGTAGAAGGCCCGCTGGGCCTCGCGCAGCGCGCCGCGCAGGCGGCAGGCCGCCCGCAGCGGACACGGTGTGTCGCCCTCGCAGGCAACCACCTCCTCCTCGCCCTCCAGCTCGCGGACCAGCCATCCCAGCGAGGCCTTACGCCCGAAACCGGTCATTTCCAGCCCGCCGCCGCGCCCTCGGCGGGCGTCCACCACACCCAGATGCTGCAGGCGTGCGATGGCCTTGGCCGTGTGGGTGTAGGGGATGGCCATGGCGTCGGCCACCTGTCTGGTGGTGAGGACCGTCCCGGGTTCGGCGACCGCCAGCCGCATGGTCACCCGGAGTGCCAGATCCGTGAACTTCGTCAATCGCACATTAGGACCGTAACAAACATGAATCTCAGGTACCAATTCAGGGGGCGCCTAGGAGGGGGCGGCCCGCAGGGGAGAACGGTCGTACGGTCTGTGCCCGGCCGGCATTCCCCCCACGGCCAGGTGTCTCCGACTTCCAAGTGAGGCACAAGTGGGCCCTGTGATCCTGAACATTTGGCGTTGAGCCCGCATGAGATCTCACGTGGGTGCCCGTGACGTGAAGGAGGATGTCGTCATGCCGGACCTTGCGTCCCTGCGGCCCGGGGACCCAGAGAAGGTGCGGGAGTACCGGCTCACCGCGCGCCTGGGCGAGGGCGGTCAGGGGACGGTGTACCTGGGTGTCGCCCCCACCGGGGCCGAGGTCGCGGTCAAGCTGCTCCGTCGTGACCTGGCCCAGAACAGGGAGGCACTGGAGCGCTTCGTGCGTGAGGTCGACACGGCCCGGCGGGTGGCGCCGTTCTGCACCGCCGCGGTGATCGAGACCGGGGTGGACGAGCAGCGGCCCTACATCGTCAGTGAGTACGTCAAGGGGCCGACGCTCGACCATGTCGTCGGCGCCGAGGGCCCCCGCGAGGGCGCGTCCCTGCAGCGGCTGGCGATCGGCACGGTGACCGCGCTGGTGGCGATCCATCAGGCCGAGATCGTGCATCGCGACTTCAAGCCGACCAACGTGCTGCTGGCCGCCGACGGCCCCCGGGTGATCGACTTCGGCATCGCCAAGGCACTGGACCGCACCTCCTCCCTGACCTCGACGGCGATCGGCACGCCCGCCTACATGACTCCCGAGCAGCTCGCGGGGCGGGCCGCGGGTCCGGCCGCCGACATGTTCGCCTGGGCGGGCACGATGGTCTTCGCGGCCACCGGGCAGCCGCCGTTCGGCGCCGACAGCCTGCCCGCGATCTTCAACCGGATTCTCAACGTCGATCCGGACCTGTCGGGGATCGCCGATCCGGCGCTGCGCGACCTGGTGGGGCGGTGTCTGGCCAAGGACGAGAGCCTGCGGCCGACGGCGGGTGAGGCGCTGATGCGCCTGCTGGGCCACGCCGGCACGGGCGCGCAGGACGGACTGGGCGGTCCGGGCGCGTCGCCTCTCGCCTCGGCCCGGGGCATGCTCGCCGAGGGCGTGGCCGTCGCGGCCCAGCAGACCGATCCCGAGCATCATCCCTACCCGGGCGGACCACAGACCGGGGCGCCGCACCGGACGGGCCCTGAAGGCCACCCACCCCACCAGGCCGGACCGGGCGGGTACGCGCCGCACTGGACCAGTCCGGGCGGACAGCCGCACCAGGTCGATCCAGCCGGATATCCCCCGCACCAAACCAGACCAGGCGGGTACGCGGCTCACCATGCCGGGCCGGGCGGATACCCGTACCAGGCCGGACCGACCGGGTACCCGCCGCCGTACGGGACCACGCCTCAGGGAGCGGTCCCTCCGGCCGCGCCGGGGGCGCAGCCGCTCCCCGGCCGGAAAAGGCGGGTGCGCCGGGTCTGGGTCGTGTCCGGCGCCGGGCTCGCGCTCACGCTCGTCGCGGTGACGATCACAGTGGTGGTCTGGAACGGAACCACCCCCGGAACGGGCACCGGCTCGCGGGCGGCCGCCACTCCCAACGCCACTCCCACCGTCACTCCCGGTGTCACTCCCGCCCAGGCCCTTTCCGTGGTCCCGCCCGCGGACCGGAAGATCAAACTGCCGGTCAGCTCCATCACGATCCACGAGAGCGACAAGGACCCGATCAAGCTCACCTCCTACCACGTGTGGAAGGGGGACGTGCGCCATGACTACACGCGCAAGGCCGGTACCGACGAGTTCGTCGAAAACGAACTGCACGCCTACTACAGGCTGAACCCCTCGGGCACCCACGCCCTCGCCATGAAGCGGTACTACAGCTCGGACGACTACGAGGTCGCCTCGATCATCGACCACAAGACCGGGGCGAAGAGCGATATAAAGATCGTCAAGAGTCCCAGCATCGGGCTCTACCCGCGTTGGTCACCGGACGGCACCAAGGGGCTGGTCACCCTGTACGGGCCGAGCAAGGGCGAAACCGCTTCGCGGGTCTACGGTTACGCGATCATCGACATCGCCACGAAGAAGGCCTCGGTCGTCCGGGTGAAGGAGAAGGACATCGGGACTTGGGGCTACTTCTGGCGGAGTGACAGCCGGGCGGTCGGCAGCTGGGCGGTCACCGAGGACACCGGTCGCATCCGCTTCTACGACCTACAGGGCACCGTACTGCAGACCCTTGCGGACGCGGGCGATCCGGTCTGGGTCGAGGGTGACCATGTCAGCCCGTCCGGCACGCTGATGATCACGTACTGCGCGGAGACCGCGGAGGTCTGTCTCCGGTCCACCGCCGCCGACGCGAAGCTGGAGGTTCGGATCCCGTTCGCGACCGATCGGGTCCTCGGCTGGTACGACGACCAGCACGTCGTGGCCTGGCGGAAGCAGAGCTTCGGCTACGAGGCGTTGGTGGTCGACTTCAAGGGCAAGGTGAAACGGGTGCTCGCCGCCAGCACCGACGACGAGGAGTACAAGGACCAGTCGCTGAGCTACACCATGGCCGGCGGCTGATCGGACGGACGCCGCGCCTGGACGCTCGCCGGGCGCGGTCGGCTGCCCGGCCCGAAGGTCAATGGAAGCGCCGGCACCTGGGAAAGAGGAAGGGGCACGGCCCGCGCCATAGGCGGGCGCGGGCCGTGCGTCCTGGTCACGCGGGCAGGGATCTCAGGGGTTGGGCACGGTGTCGACCCAGGAGGTGGAGGCGGAGCGGTAGCCGTTGACCCGGTTCAGCACCTCGGCGGGAGCGACGACCTCGTTCTCGGCGTGGTAGAACCAGTCGACCTGCTGGACGTAGTCGCGCGGGGTCGAAGCGCCGACCAGTCCGCCGCTGATGAACCAGAGGTTGAAGTTGACCGACTGCACCGTCTCCGGGTAGTAGACGCCGCCGTGCTCGGCGAAGAGGGCGCCGTCGATGTAGTACCTGATCTGGCCGCCGGAGACCTGGAGGACCAGGTCGTGCCAGCCAGCGTAGCTCTGCCTGACCTCGGTGTGCACGTTCACCGCCTCCCAGGGCTCGTTGCGGTACGTCTCCCACGACGTGGTGTACATGATGTTGCCGGGCTCGCCCCAGCCGCCGTTGGGCAGGTACTCGAAGTCCTGCTCGCTGTAGTCGGGGTCCATGTCGAAGGCCAGCGGCGTGATCGTGAAGAAGGTCTGCACGACGTGGTCACCGTCGGGGCCGCTGACCGGGGCGTCGGAGAACTTCACCCGGGCCGCGTAGGTGCCTTCGAGGAACTTGCGCTGGTGCAGCACCTCCGACTGCCGGGTGCCCGCACCGGTACCGTCGGTGACCGCCTTGAGCTGCAGCGCCTTGTTCGTGCCGGAGACCGTGGGGAAGGTCACGTTCTGCTTGGGCCAGCTCGCGCCGGGCACGCCGGGACCGCCGCTGTTGGTGCGCACCGTCCAGTTGTGCGCGGTGAGGCTGGGATCGTCGGCGTCGCCGTACGAGAAGTCGTCGAACACCACCCCGCCGCCCCCGGGGTTGGTGGGCGTGACCGACGGGGTCGGTGACGGGTCGCCGCCCGTGGGAGAGGTGCCCCAGACCAGGGCGCCGTTCTGGTGGACGGTCACCTTGGTCCAGTCGCCGTAGGTGGTGCGGGCCGGGCCGAAGGAGTAGTCGTCGCTCTGGGTGATCCGCTGCCAGTCGGACCGGTAGAAGCGCAGCTGCAGGTCACCGGTCTGCGCCCCGACCGCGAGGTTCCCCGAGGTGAAGCCCACCTCCAGGTAGCGGTCGGCGGTCGCCGCTGGGGCTGAGAGCGTGCCGAAGGCCCCGGTGACCGTGGAGCAGGAGACCACGGCCCACGAGCACGCGAAGCGGTACTGCGTCGCCCCCGGGTCCGCCTTGAAGTAGTAGCGGATCTTCACGCCGCTCAGCGGCACGGCCGAGGTGCCGCTGTTGACCAGGTTGAACCACGGCTCGACCTGGTCGGCGGCCGCGCCGGTGGCACTCGTCTTGTACTGGAGCCTGAGGGACTGCTGGGCGCTGGCCGGGTTCGCCGCGACGCCCACCAGGGCGAGCAGCACGGCGGACACGAGCCCGCCGAGTAACAGCTTTCTGCGCACGTGTTTTCCTTTCCTGGTGCTTTCTGGGGCCTGGGGGGTTTCCAGGATCGAGGTGTTCCGGGGCCGCTGGACGCCGGTGTCCCGCGGGGGTCAGGGGATGAGCGGCCCGCCCCGGACGCCCTGGGCGCTGAGCCGGGCGAGGTGCGGGCCGAGCCGCCGGAGGAAGTCGGGGTAGTCGCCGGGCGAGCCCCAGGCGACCTCGGCGAAGGCGCACATCCTGGGCAGGGCCATGAACTCGACCCGCTCGGGCGTGGGCATGTACTCGGTCCACAACTGGCACTGCACGCCCCGCGCGGCCGGGTCGGGTGCGAACGCGTAGGTGTCGGCCAGGGTGAGGACCCGCTCCTGGGCCGTCGGTGAGTCCGACCCGGCCGGCTGCTCGTCGAAGGGGGCGGCCGAGGGGCGGTAGTCGAAGTACGTCCGGGTGTGCGGTGCCAGGATGATCTCGTTGTCACCGCGGTCGGCCTGTTCGTCCCGCCAGACCATGACCGTCGTGCCGGGCGTCGGCGCGCGGTCGGGCTCGTCCCAGCAGACCAGCCTGCGCGAGTGTTTCTCCAGGTGGGCGGCCATCCGGCCGATGAACCAGGCACACGCGTCCCGCGGCCCGGCCAGCCCCAGCTCGGCCAGCCGCCGCCGCGCCGCGGGACTGCGCTCCCACTCGACGGTGGGGCACTCGTCCCCGCCGACGTGCACGTACGTGCTGGGGAAGAGGTCGCAGACCTCGTCGAGCACGTCCTGGCAGAAGCGGACCGTGGACTCCTCCAGGTTGAGGACGTGCTCGCTGATCCCCCACTCCGACCAGACCTCCAGCTGGCGGGACGGGTCGTTGCCCAGCCTGGGGTAGGCGGCGATGGCGGCCTGGGCGTGGCCGGGCATCTCGATCTCGGGCACCACCGTGACGAAGCGCTCCGCCGCGTAGGCGACGATCTCCCGGATGTCCTGTCGCGTGTAGAACCCCCCGCGCCGGGCGCCGACCTCGGTGAGCCTGGGATGGCGCTTGATCTCCAGCCGCCACCCCTGGTCGTCGGTCAGGTGCAGGTGCAGCACGTTGAGCTTGTGCTCGGCGAGCAGGTCGACGAGGCGCAGCACGAACGCCTTGGGCATGAAGTGCCGGGCGACGTCCAGCATCACCCCGCGCCAGGCGAACCTCGGCCGGTCCTCGATCGTCCCGTACGGTACCTCGGGCCCCAGTTGGGCGAGGGTCCGCGAGCCGTAGAAGCGGCCGGCCGGGCCGCCGGCGGTGAGCTCGACGCCCGAGGGGGAGACGTCGAGGCGGTAGCCCTCCTCATCGAGGGACGGATCGTCGGGCATCAGCCGCAGCAGGTCCCGCCGGAACGCGCCGGAGCCCCCGTCGACGGCCACCTGCCGCGGCCTCGGAATGATCACGTTGGTCTTCCCTTCACGGCACCCCTTGAGGGCGCGCCTGTGGACGGACGGTGGGACCTATCCCTTGACGGCGCCGGCGATCATCCCTGAGGTGACCCTGCGCTGCAGGACGAGGAAGATCAGCAGCACCGGCAGCATGAAGAGGGTCGAGGCGGCCATGGTGGCGCCCCAGTCGGTGCCGAAGACGTTGCCGAAGGAGGAGAGCCAGACGGGCAGCGTCCGGTCGTCCTGGTTCTTGATGATCAGCGCGTTGGCGAAGGCGAACTCGTTCCACGCGGTGATGAAGCCGAACAGGGAGGTGGACATCAGGCCGGGGGCGAGCAGCGGCAGGACCACTTTGCGGAAGGCGGCCGCCCTGCCGCACCCGTCCATCAGCGCCGCCTCCTCCAACTCGGGAGGGATCGAGGCGAGGAACCCGCGCAGGGTCACGATGGTGAACGGCAGCGTCGTCATGAAGTAGATCAAGGTGAGCATCGACAGCCTGTCGAGCATCCCGGTGTCGCGGGCGATGATGAACATCGACACCAGCAGCGCCTCCCAGGGAGCCATCTGGGCGATGAAGACCATCAGGACGAACGCCCTGCGCCCGCGCCAGCGCATCCGGGCCACCGCGAACGCGGCGAGCAGCGCGACCACCAGCGCCAGCAGCACCGCGCTCGCGGTGACGGTGAGACTGTTGCCGCAGAACGTCCAGAAACCGTCGGCGCTCACCGCGGTCGCGAAGTGCTCCAGGGTGGGGTGGGCGGGCCAGAAGGTCGGGGTCTGCGACTGGATGTCCCTGGTGGGCTTGAACGCGGTCAGTACCATCCAGTAGACAGGGAAGATCGAGACGGCCAGCGCGGCCAGGGCCGCGAGGTTCAGCGGTACGCGGCGCAGCGGGACGGTCACAGGTGCTCTCCCTCGTGCTTGAGCATCCGCCGGAGATGGGTGATCAGGAGGGCGACCAGGATCAGCACGGTCAGGCTGGAGATCGCCGAACCGAGGTCGTACCTGTGCAGTGACTGCGCGACCTGGAACGCGTAGACGGGCAGGGTGGTGGTGGCCTCCTCCGGGCCGCCCCTGCTGATCGCCCAGATCTGGGCGAAGCACTTGAACACCCAGATCACCTCCAGCGAGGTGATCAGGCCGAAGAGCGGCCGCAGGATGGGGAAGGTGACGGTGGTGAAGACCTGCCGCCCGCTCGCGCCGTCGATCCGCGCGGCCTCGTACAGCTCGGCGGGGACGGTGGTCAGGCCCGCGTACAGGGTGAGCGCGGCGAACGGCACGGACTGCCAGACGACCAGGGCGACCAGGATGGCGAAGGTGGAGGTGCCGTGGGCGAACCAGGTGTAGTCCCTGAAGGACTCTAGGCCCACGGTGACCAGCAGCCAGTTGACCACCCCCAACCGCGACTGGAAGAGCCACTGGAAGATCGTGGTGGCGGCGAGGACGGGGGTCGCCCAGGTGAGCACCAGGCCGCCCATCACGGCCAGCCGCATCCTGCGGCCCAACCGGGCGATCATCAGTGCCACCGCGGTGGAGACGACCATGATCAGGACGACGTTGACGGCGGTCCAGAGCAGGGTCCTGCGCACCACGGCCCAGAACTCCGCCCCGCCGAGCACCCGCGCGTAGTTGTCCAGGCCGACGAACGCCGCTCCGCCGCGGATCAGCTCGCCGGTCCTGAAGTGCTGGAAGGAGATGACGACGCTGCGGACCAGCGGGTAGAGCAGCAGGTAGGCGGTGCCCGCCAGGGTCGGCGTGATCAGCAGGTAGGGCCAGAGGCCGTTCAACCGGGACGGCCGCGCGCCGGGTCGTGACGCGGGCGGCGCGGGCGCGGTGGTGTCCCGGTCACGGGCACGCCGCCGGGGCGGGGCCTGGGAGGCAGCGGGCATGGCACTCCTCGGAACGGAGGGTACGGGGGGCGGTACGGGGCTTGCGCGGACCGGCACGGGGCGCGTGGGCGGTGCGGGGAAAGCCGGGTGGCCCGCGCGGGGGAAGTCGGGTGGCCCGCGCGGGGGAAGCGCCCCGCGCTCGATCGGTCCGCCGGGCGGGTGTCAGGACGTGGTGTTGAGGATCTCGGCGATGTCCTGGTCCACCTTGGCGGCCTCGACGGCGGCGTCACCCCCGGTGAGCACCCTGGTCAGATACTCCTTGATCAGGTTCTTGGCCTCGACCGCGGCCCAGTTGGGGGAGTTGGGGGTGGCGTGTCCGCCCGCGGCGCCCGCCGCCATCGCGGCCGTCGCCTCGTTGCCGCTCAGCGCGCCCGCGAGGGAGACGCGGTTGGGCACGTAGCTCATCTCCTTGGCCATGTCGACCTGGAACCTCTCGCCCGCCAGCGCCTTGACCACCTGGTAGGCCGCCTCGTGGTTCTTCGAGGCCTCGGGGATGACCAGGTCGGAGCCGCCGGTGAACACCGCGCCCGGCCTGTCGGCGGTCTTGCCCGGGATCGGGAAGAACCCGAGCTTGCCCTTCAGCTCCGGATTGGCCTTCTCGATCGCCACCGCGCCACCGGGCGCGGAGATGAGCTGGGCGACGTCGCCCTTGGCGAAGACGTCGACCTGCGGCGGCCTGGCCTCGTCGGAGTCCTTGGGGCCCTTGCCCAGCGCCTGGAGGTTCCGGTAGAACTCGACGCCGGCCAGCGCCTGGGGGGTGCCGAGGCCGCCCTTCCAGGTGCCGCCCTCGTTGACCGCGAGGTCGCCGCCCTCGTCCCAGATGAATCCCGCCAGGGTGTACCAGTTCTGGCCGGGCAGGTAGATGCCCTGGTCACCGCCCTTGTTGAGGTTGGCCGTGATCTCCAGCCACTCCTGCCTCGTCTTCGGCGGGGCGGTGATGGACGCCTTGGCGAACAGATCCTTGTTGTAGATCACTACCCGGTTGGCGGCGTACCACGGGATGCCGTACTGGCGCCCGTCGATCCTGCCCGGTTCGGCCAGACCGGGCAGCCAGTCGCCGCCGCCCAGGTCGGCGACCTTGTCGGTGAGATCCTTCACCCCGCCGCTGGCGGCGTACTCGGCGACCTGGGTGTTTCCGACCTCGATGACGTCCGGGGCGTCATTGCTGGCCAGGGCGCTGGTCACCTTCTGCCCGATGCCGTCCCACTCCTGGACCTGGATGTCGAGGGTGACGCCCGGATGGGCCGCCAGGTAGTCGGTGCGGAAGCGGTCGAGCAGGGCGTCGGAGAAGCTGTCCCGCATGACCCACACGGTCAGGTTCGTGGCGCCCTGCCCGGCGCCGGCCGAGCCGGGCGAGTCCGCGGAGGGGGACGGCTCGGAGGAGCCGCATGCGGTGAGGCCGGCGGCGAGTGTCAGCACTGCCGCGGTGGCGCGGAGGCGGTACCCCATCGGTACTCCCAGAGGTCATGTATTGGTAAGTAATTGGCCTGCTTCGCATAGGGTGGCCCTTACCAGTTCCGTCGTCAAGGCTTGTTTTTTCTCGGATGACTGGTAACAAATAGGTAATATCTAGGTAAGGTAGGGGCGTGACGCTAAACATGAGGTCCGGGCTCAAGCGCGACCGGGTGCGCGATGTCCTGCTCGACTTCATCGCCGACATGAAGCCGGGCGAGGCGATCCCCTCGGAGCGGGATCTCTGCAGGGAGCTCGGAGTCTCCCGGCCCACGGTGCGCGCGGCGATCGACGACCTGGTCAGGTCGGGGCTGCTCGTCCGCGAGCGGGGGCGGGGCACCTTCACCGGGCCGCACCGGGTCACCCAGGCGCTGGCGTCGACGACGGGCAACTCGTTCTACGCGCCACCGGCCGAGGGCAACTGGCTCAGCCGCATCCTGGAGTTCGGCTCCGCCCCCGCGGGCGCGCGGCTCGCCGCCCGGCTCCAGCTCTCTCCCGCCGACCCCGTCCTGAGGGTCGTCCGGCTGCGCGTCGTCGACGACGAGCCCATGGCCATCGAGCGCATCCACCTGCCGCACGCCCTGGTCGACGGCCTCGTCCCGGCCGACATGGAGTCGGGGTCGTTCTACCGGTTCCTCCGGGAACGTTTCAACGTCGACGTCCGCACCGCGGTGCAGACGATAGAGCCCACGGTCACCGACGAGACCGAGGCCGAGCTGCTGCACGTCCCCCAGTACGCCCCGGCCCTGCTCTTCGAGCGCACCACCCGCGACGTCGGCGGCCGGATCGTCGAGTTCACCCGCTCGATCTACCGGGGCGACCGCTACCGGGTGACCTCCGAACTCTCCTTCAACGCCGACTCCGGCTGACTCCGGCGGTTCTTCCGCTGGAGGCCGGGAGGCGGCTCGGCTAGGTTCGGGGAGGTGACCTCCCTCGACGACCTCGCCGCGCGGGCCCGCTCCCTCGTACGGGAGGGGCACCGCGCGCTGCTGGGCATCACCGGCGGCCCGGGGGCCGGCAAGACCACCCTCGCCGAGCACCTGGTCGCGATGCTGCGCCCGACGCCTCCCGAGGGACTGCCGGCGCGGGAGTGGGTGGCGCACGTGCCGATGGACGGCTTCCACCTCGCCGACGTCGAGCTCGACAGGCTCGGGCGCCGCGACCGCAAGGGGGCGCCCGACACCTTCGACGCCGCCGGCTACGCGGCACTCCTCCGCCGGCTGCGCGAGGACGAGGACGACGTGATCTACGCGCCCGCGTTCGAGCGTGACCTGGAGCAACCGGTCGCCGGCAGCATCCCGGTCCCGCGCGCCGCCAGGCTCGTCGTCACCGAGGGGAACTACCTGCTGCTCGACCAGGGTGACTGGTCGCGCGTGCGGCCGCGTCTGCACGAGGTCTGGTACTGCGACCTCGGCCCCGAGGAGCGGGTGCGCCGCCTCGTCTCCCGCCACGAGCACTTCGGCAAGGACCGCGACGACGCCGTCGCCTGGGTGCTGGGCACCGACCAGCGCAACGCCGACCTCGTCGCCACCACCCGCTCCCGCGCCGACCTCGTCATCCCCGACGCCGTCATCCGCTCGGTCGGCGCCTCCGGGGAGACGTCCGGCTGACCACGCCGCTCACCGCCCGAACCGAAACGATCGGGCGGCGCGTGAGCCTGGGCGTACCGCGTCGGAGCGGACAGCTGAACCGAACGCGACTCGGTCAAAGTCTTGATCATCGATGTGGTTCGTTTTTCCTGAGATAAGGCGATATCTCCGCCATATCATCTGCGCATTCTGGGAGAACACATGTCCGTTACCCGCTGTTTTGTCACCGCCATTCTCGCCGTCTCGGCGGTGGCGCTCGCCGCGCCGGCCGCGTCCGCCGACCCTGGCCCCGCTCCCGGCGCGATCCCGCCCTGGTCTCCGCTGTCCGAAGACTACGAGCCCTCCGGGACGCTGACCGTCAGTAACGGCGACCGCACGGAGACCTGGACGTGGGAGCCCGGTCATCAGAGTTACCAGAGCTCCGAGAGCAGTTCCAGGCAGTCCAGGCAGAGGGAGTGACGGGGCCCCTCAGGACGTGCGGCATCCGGGTCTCGGCGGTCGGGAGACGCGGCTCCTGACCAGGCGGTTGAGCGCTCACGCGCCCGCCCGGTCCGCTTCCAGGTCGGCTTTCACGAGATCGAGTCACCGTTCCGTGCCGGTGGGCAGGTGGTAGGAGATGGGCTCGGACCACCGCTCGTCCTGCAGAAGGTGCGCGCGGGCGGTGGCGCGGTAGAGCCGTCCGGTTGTTCTGTGCTCGACGGTGATCGCGGGCCATACCGCCCGGCGGCACGTCGCGAGGGAGCCCGGTCCGTTGAGACGGTGTTGCGCGGAGAGCTGTTCCATCCGGAGGGTGTGGTGCTCCGCGCGCGGGTGGTCGAGACACTCCAGTGCCTGCCGTGCCAGGATCAGGTGGGCCAGGATCTCGACGATCACCATGCCGTGGGCCTGGGCGAGCTGCAGCAGCTCGGTTCCGATCCTCAGCCGGTCGGCGGCGCCGTCGCCGTCACCGCGGAAGGTGTACAGGTGACGGGCGTTGAGCGCCCCCGCCAGAGCCTCCGGGTCCTTCAGCCGCCTGGCCATGGCCAGCGCCTCGTCGGCCGCCTCGGCCCCCCTCCTCGCCTCCTCGCCCTCGAAGCCCACGAGCTCGAAGGCGAGTGAGGTGAGCAGCGAGCACCGTGCCGCGCGGTCGCCCTCGGGCAGCCGGGAGAGCGTCTCCTCGATCACCCGGACGACCTCGGGAGAGTCCTCGCCGCCCCCCTCTGTGCCGTATGCCGTCGGCACGTCCAGGGCGCCGACGACCCGTGCGGTCAGCTCGGGGTCGGCGTGCGGAAGGGCCAGCTGGATCGCCTGTTTCCGCAGCTTCCTGGCCTCGTCCAGCTTGTTGCAGAGCGCCAGGGCCCTGACCCGTCCCACGAGCAGTTCCGGATCCTTCTCGTCCGTGAGCTCGATGGCCTGCCCCCAGAAGGAAGCCGCCTCGCGGTACGCGAAGCGCTGCTCGGCCCGCTCGGCGGCGAGCACGCAGTGGCGCGCGGCGGCTGAGGGCTCCCCGCCCGCGACGAAGTGGTGGACCAGGGCGGAGACCTCGCGCGGACGGAGCCGTTCGAGAGACGCGGCGACCCTGCCGTGGATGCGGATCTGCCGCATGCGGGACATGTCATCGTAAAGCGCGTCCCGGGTGAGGGCATGGGTGAAGCGGAGCCCGCCGCCTTCGGGCTCGGCGAGCAATCCGGCCGCCAGGGCCGTCTCGACCGCTTCCACGACGGTTTCCTCGCCGTTGCCGTTCAGATCTATCAGCACGTCGATGTCGAAGTCCCTGCCGATGACCGCCGCCTCGCTCAGCACCCCCCGCATGGACGCGGGCAGGCGGGCGAACCTGCGCCGGAGCACGTCACGCACTCCCGGGGGGACGGTCGACAGGGCGGCGTCCTCGCCCTCCGCGGCGATCAGGCGGGCGGTCTCGCGCAGGAAGAAGGGGTTGCCGCCGGTGCGGCCGGTCACGGCGGCGAGCGTGCCCGACGTCACCGTCGTGCCCGAGACGGCGGCCAGCAGGCTGCCGGCCGCGTCCTGGTCGAGCCCGTTCAGGACGATGCGGACCGGCTCGTGGCGGGCCAGCGCGGCCAGCGTCTCGGCCAGTCCGTCCGCCTCCTCCTCGCGGAAGGTGCCGGCGATGAGGACTTCGGTGTTTCTCAGCTCGGAGGCCAGGTCCACGAGGGTGGCCAGCGTCTCATCGTCGGCGCGATGTAAATCGTCGAGGACGAGCAGCAACGGCGAGACCCGGGCCGCGTCCGCGAAGTACGCCGCGAGGTCGCGGCGGAGCCGGAACCGCTCGGAGGTGAGGTCCGCGTCGCCGTGGGCGGAGCGCGGAGCGTCCGGATCGGCGAGCAGCCGCCGGATCTGCGCGGCCACCCTGTCAGCGGGGGCCACCTGAGCGGTGAGGAGACGCAGAATCTCCACCCACGCCCATCCGGCCGGAGCCCCGCCGGTCTCCGGGCACCGGCCGACGGCGACCTGCCAGCCCAGGCGCGAGTATCCGGCCATGGCCGCCTTCACCAGGGCGGACTTTCCTATGCCCGCCTCACCGCTGATCAGCGCGATGCCCCGGGACATTCCGGAGAGCAGGCCCAGTTCTCTCTCCCTGCCGAAGATCTGGTCGCCGGCCTCCGGATCCGCCACGCCCTTCGCCTCGCCGGCCCTCTCCGGCGGGGACCACGCGGTGGCGGAGGTCACGCGCTCCGGCGATTCGTTCGCGGCGGCCGGTCGCGCTATCGCGGAGGACTGCGAGAGGATGTCGGCTTCCAACTGTTGCAGCCTCGGGCTCGGGTCGATGCCGAGTTCCTCGACCAGGGTGTGGCGGGCCTGCCTGAGCGCGACGAGCGCGTCCCCCTGCCGGCCCTGGTTGTAGAGGGCGATCGCGAGCAGCCGCCACCCCTCCTCCCGCAGCGGGTGTTCGGCGAGGTGGGCGCGTAGGTCGGCGACCACGGCACCCGGCGAGTCGAGCGCGATCGCGGCGTTCGCGCGGTGCTCGACGGCCATGGCGTGCAACTCGTCCAGGCGGGTGATCTCGGGCAGCGCCCAGTCGGACGTGGCGAACTCGGCGTACGCCGGTCCCCGCCAGATCCCGAGCGCCACGTCGAATTCGCGCAGGGCCGCGCGGGCGTCTCCGGCACCCAGGAACGCGGTTCCCCTGCGCACCATGTCCTCGAACCGCCAGGCGTCGACATCCTCGCTCCGGATGGCGTAACCGGGAGAGACGGTGACCAGTACCCGGGGCGGGACGCCCGTCGCGCGGCCCGATTCCAGGACGCGCCGTAGGTTGGAGATGTAGGAGTGCACCGAGGCGACGGCGCTTCCCGGAGGATGGTCGCCCCACAGGTCGTCGATCATGCGCGCGGTCGGCACGACCCGGCCGCGGGCGACCAGCAGCCGCCCGAGAACCGAGCGCTGTCGTGGTGCGCCGAGGTTCACCGGCCCGTCGGCGCCGACCACTTCGAACGCTCCAAGAATCCGAAACGCCACCATTAATTCCAACCCAGCATTGAGCGTCGGCAGGTCTGAACCTGGCACGTGCCATTTCCGGAGTTCGGACGCGGCGATGCCGGGGACTGCCGCGCGGGTGTGTCCACACCGGCCCGCCGCGGATCAGGACGACTCGCGAGCGTACCGGCAACGGGGTTTCCGGTAGATTCCACGACCGCGGTCATCGGGCACCGGGCAGGACATGCCGGGATCGGTGCCCCCGCGCGGTGCGGTGGGGGAAGAAGGAGGGGGCGATGGCGACCGCGGGCGCGGCATCGTCACGAGGACCGGCGTCCGCCGAGAATGTCGTTCATCGCTTCGCGTGACTGCCTCAGAACATCATTTTGGAGAGGTTCTTGGCGGGGGCGGCTCGTCGTAGTGGATGGACAGGCCAAGGTCGGGCTGACGTGACATGGGTGTCTTCCTATGAGCACGGCTTGGTTCTGGAGGGCGACCCAAGCGGTTATAACGCCGCCAGGATCGCCGATCATCCTTGAGGCGAGCTTGGAATCCACTGCAAAGCGCTGGTAGCGGGCCTGCGGCCAGGGCGGTTCCATCCACTCCCGGGCGCGTTCCGGTACCGGTCCGCTGTGCGTCGCCGCTTCACCGGGCTTTTGGTGAGCTCGTCGACCGACGGCAGGCGCCGAGGTTTTCGAGGCAGGCCAGCCGGACGGGGTGGTCCCGTTCCACCATGCCGTCGAGCAGGTTCAGCGCCCGCTCCAGGAGCGTCACGGCTTCCTTGGGCCGGCCGCTCGCGCGCAGGGTCGCCGCGAGATTGTTCAGGGTCAGGGCCAGCTCGGGATGGCCCTCGCCCAGGAGCCCTTCCTTGATCGTGAGCACCCTGCGATAGGTCGCCTCGGCCGTTCCCAGGTCCCCCCTGGCGTACTGGAACGCGGCGAGGTTGTTCAGAGTCGACGCGACCTCGTAGTGCTCCGGCCCGAAGTACTCCTCGAAGACGGCGAGGGCGTCGCGCAGCAGCCGCTCGGCCTCCTCGTCCTCGCCGAGTTCGCGCAGGATCGCGGCGAGCGCCACCTGGTCGCCGGAGACCTCGGGGTGGGCGGGGCCGCGTACCAGCAGCCGGATCTCCACCGCGCGGCGGGCGAAGGGCTCGCCGAGCGCGTGGGTGCCGCGTGCGTGGTTCAGCCCGCCGAGATTGTGGTTGATGTCGGCGAGGTAGGGATGGTCCGTGCCGTGCAGGGCTTCGACGATACGCAGAGCGCGCTGGTACGCCCGCTCGGACTCGTCGAACCGACCGGTGTACTTGTGAAGTACCCCCAGGCTGTTGCAGACCTGGACGACCGCGAGGGAGTCAGGGCCGCAGGACTCCTCCGCCAGGGCCAGCGCGTCCCCGAGCATCACGTCGGCGTCGCCGTAGTGCCCTCTGGCCCGCAGCAGATCGGCGTGGTCCACCATCACCCGTAGCCGGATCTCCGGATCGCCCGTCCGGGTGATGTCGGCCGCGTGTGCGAGGTGGCGCTGTGCCTCCTCGTGGCGCCCGAGGCGCTGACACAGCCGACTCGCGAGCATCAGGGCGTCGGCGAGGTCGTCACCGCCGCCCGCGCGGTCCGCGCGGGCGGCGCCGGTGAGATCGTGGACGGCGACCATGACGCCGTCGTACGCCTCCGCGTAGCGGCCTGCCCGCTCGTGCTCGTGGGCGAGTTCGAGGTTCGTCATGGTGGCCTCCTCAGCCGTCATGCGAGCCGCGCCCCTGTGCCGCGCCGATCGTCTCGGTGGCGGCCGCCGTCTCGGTGCCGGCCGCTTCGGAGAAGACTCCGTTCACCGAGGGGGGAAGGAGGCGTTCGAGCCGGATCGCCTGGACGGCCACCAGGGCGAGCGCCCCCACCAGCACCACGAAGTACACCGAACCGTGGCCGGCGCCGAGCACCATGCCCGCCAGTCCGGGGCCGATGACGTAACCACTGGTCCATGCGAGGGTGTACGCCCCGTTGTACCGTCCCCTGTTCGAGTCGGTGGCGAGGTCGTTGATGATCGGCGGGACGGTCGGGGCGAGGAAGGCGTCCCCGACGGCGAACAACATCAGCGCGATCGTGAATCCGGCCAGGACGAGTCCTCCGTCTCCCAGCAGGGGAGTGGCCAGTACCGTCACCCACGCCGCGGCCATCAGCACGGCGCAGAGCGCGAACCCGCGAGTCCTGCGTCGGCCGGTCATGAGACGGAGAACGAAGAGCTGGGCGACCACGATCGTGCACGTCTGCGCGATGAAGGTGAAGCGCAGGGCTCCGGCGTCGAGCCCGCCGACCTCGGTGGCGTAGATCGGATAGGCGGTGTAGTACGCCGCGAACCCGCACACGACCACGGCCACCACCAGGATCCAGATCCTCCGCAGGAGCCGGTTCGAAACCACCTCGCGATAGCCGCCCGCGACGGCGGTGATCGACGTCTTCTGGGGCTGGGAGGGATTACGAGTGAACCGGCCGATCAGTGCGGCGAAGATCAGGAACGTCGCCGCGTCCAGCAGGTAGAGGATCACGAAGCTCCGCAGCGACGAGAAGCTCACCACGAACGCGGACACCAGCCCGCCGACGCTGGAGCCGACGTTGATGGCGGCCTGCCGGACCGCGAAGGCCTGCGCACGCAGCTCCGCGGGCACCGAGCCGCCGAGAAGTGACTGGAAGGCCGGCGCCGTGATCGCGATGCCGAGCCCGTACACCCCGGCCGCGAGGAAGCCCTGCCAGGCCGACTGGATGACCGCCAGCCCCGCGGTTCCGGCGGAGACGATGACAAGGCCCGACACGGTGGTCTGTTTCGCACCGAAGCGATCCGCGAGCAGGCCGCCGAGGGGATTCCCGACGAGTCCGGCGACCGCGATCATCGAGAAGATCGGCCCTGCCACGGCGAGGTCGATGTCTCGCATGCGGTGTAGATAGATGAGGAAGAAGGGCAGCGTCATCCCCGTACCGAGCGCGGACACGGCGTCGCCGCTGAGAATGAGCCATGTCTGTCGTGGAAGACGCGGCACTAATCCGCGCACCGGCATCTGTTTTCACCTGTCCAGCTTGTCGTCTGCGGTAATCCGTGGGTTCGGAAGGACCGTTGGTGACCTCCCTGAACCCGCCGTTCCTCGTCGGAGCGTTTCCGACGAGGAACGGCGCTCTGCGGCCGACTGTCCTAGAGGACGGTCTCGTTGTGGTTGGTGGACAGGCCGTCTCCGAGGAGGGTCTCGTTGTGGTTGGTGGACAGGCCGCGTGCGATGACGGTCTCGTTGTGGTTGGTGGACAGGCCGTCCCCGAGGACGGTCTCGCTGTGGTTGGTGGACAGGCCGTCCCCGAGGACGGTCTCGCTGTGGTTGGTCGACAGGCCGTCCCCGAGGACGGTCTCGCTGTGGTTGGTCGACAGGCCACGTGCCATGAAAGCTCTCCTTAGGGAAGGGCCCCGCCCTGGTGAGCGGGGCCGGAAGGGGAATTACCGCCAGGCTGACCGACGCTCCTTGGCGGAAGCTTGGCGTCCCGCGCACCGTTGTCTTGGCCCACAGCTTCCGAGGGCGGCGGACCGGCCGAGACCTCGCTCGCTCACGCCGGGCGCCAAGCTCTCGCCAAGCGGAATCGGTCCAACGAGGCTCGGCTCCGGGGCACCCGACGGGATGTCCGGATGACCGGGTCGCCTCCGTCGGCGATCAGGCTTTCGGGGATACCCGCCAACCGGTGTCGGTGACCGTGCGCGGCGAGATGTTCATGAGGCGGGCCGGTGGCCGTCCACCGGCCGGCGCGGATGTCGCTCGCCGGTGCCGCGATCGCCCCGGGCATGTGGCCGCGTATGGTTTGTCAGCAAAGATCCACGATCTTACGGATTTCCCATATCCTTTCCAGAGGCGAGAAAGGGTGAGGGTATGGCTGAGCAAGAGGCTGTTCCGGCGGGTATCGACCCGAATATTCCAAGTGTTGCTCGAATGTACGATTACTACCTCGGAGGCAAGGACAACTTCGCCTCCGATCGGGCGGCCGCGGAACAGTTCATGCAGGTGGTGCCCGGCATCCGCGAGATAACCCGGGCGAACCGGCTGTTCCTCTCGCGAGTCGTCGAACTGCTCACGGGTCAGGGCGTGCGGCAGTTCCTCGACATCGGGTCGGGGCTGCCGACGCAGGACAACGTGCACCAGGTTGCCCATCGCATCGCGCCCGACACCCGGGTGGTCTATGTCGACAACGACCCCATCGTCCTGGCGCACGGCCGAGCGCTCCTGGCGGACAACAACCTCACCTCTGTCGTCCAGGGCGACATGCGGGAACCCGAGAAGCTCCTGACGGACCCGCAGATCACGGGCGCCATCGACTTCACCCAGCCCGTCGCCGTGCTGCTGATCTCGATGCTGCACTTCATCCCCGACGACGCACTGGTCACCCACATCATCACCGCGATCCGCGAACGTCTCGTCCCGGGTAGCTATCTGATCGTCACGCACGCCTTCGAGGCCGAGGTCAGCGCCGAGGTGCACGAGGCCGGGCAGCAGGTCTACCGCTCGACCAGCGCGGGGGCTCTCACCTCGCGCGGCCCGAAACAGCTGGCCGAGCTGCTGAACGGAATGGATCTGCTGGAGCCGGGGATCGTCCCGGTCGAGGCGTGGCGTTCCGAGTACAACGAGTACGGAGAGAAGGTCACCGTCGACTTCAGCAAGCCCGGCATCCTCGGCGTCGTCGGACGTAGCTGACCGCCTCCATCGGCTCCGGCCAGGTCCCAGGGATCTCGGGCCGGAGGCGACGAGGAGGTTCCCTCGGTGACGGCGTACTCGGCGGGGCCGAGAATCGGTTGTGGCGAGCAGGACGAAGAGCGTCAGTCAGAGCGGCGGGTCTGTGGGCGGCGGGGCGGTAGCAGGGCGCAGTCACCGCACATGCCGCCGCCGGGCAGGCGGTAGTACAGGCAGCAGCTGCGACGGACGAAGAAGGGACGGCCGGGTACGGGCTCGGCCGGTTCGCCCGTGCCGCGCAGGAGATCCCGGTCCAGCAGTTCGCGGCCCAGCCGCACGGTCTTCGCGGTGAGATCGGGCCGTCGACGGGTGACGGCGCCGACGGTTCCGACCAGTGCGGAGGCCGCATTGCCCCACAACAGCCCCGGCGCGATCTTCACGATCCGCCGGACCGCCGCCGCGAGCGGTTCCAGCATCTCGGTCATGATGGCGCGGTAGACCGGTTCGGCGATCCGCGCGGGGTCGCGGATGTCCCAGCCGGACAGCCGGGTGGCCCGCAGCGGCAGCGGGTCGGGGGCCGGCCGCCAGTACAGGTGCCCGGGGGCCAGGTCGATGAGCAGGTCGTGCGCGACCACCGCACCGATGCACGGTGACCACAGGCGGGCGGCCAGGCCCTGGAACAGGATCGAGGCGGCCACCCGGTGCTCGGCGGTGCCCAGCCGTCCGGCCATGTCGTGGATTCTCGCCTCCAGGACGCCCGGATCGGTCCACAGATCGGTGAACGGTCGCCATCCGGCCTCTGCCTCGGCCGTCTCGACCTCGAAGTAGCCGCCGATGGCGCGGACCTCGACGATCGCTCCGAAGACCGCGGCCGGGGCGGCGGGCAGCAGTCCGGGCGGAGCACCGGCACGTGAGTCACACGGCATGGCGACGGCCTTCCTCTCTTGGGGAGTGTTCGAACGGGCGGGCGGCAGGGTGCTCGCGGTGAGCGAGAAGGATCTCAGCGTCCTGCGGCCGATCCCTCACTCGGGCACCTACCGATGGAGCCTTCCTGCTTCCGAGGACGAACCCCAACTCGCGATCGTGCTGTGACCGGTGGCTCCGCACCCCGAGGACGAAACAAGTTCAATGATCCACAACCGGGTCGCAAGTCCCCGTCGCTACCGTGATCGCCGGTCACATCCTGCTGACGGGCAAGGAGAAAACAAGGTGGTAGCGGTGAATCACGCGCTTCGGACCGCTCGGCGGCGGATGAACACCTACCTGCGCGAGGGATCTGACACGTTGAACCTGTCGGGTCTCGGCCTGGTCCAGGTGCCCGAGGAGGTGGCCGAGCTTCCCGGTCTGCGGGTGCTGTGCCTGGAATCCAACTGGTTGACCGAGCTTCCCCGGTTCCTGACCGACCTGCCCGCGCTGGCCGAGCTCGACCTCGGGCACAACCGTACGCTGACCGCCCTGCCCGAGTGGATGGGCGAGCTGACCGGACTGGTCCGCCTCGATGTCGGGGTGACCGGGCTGCGCCGCCTTCCCGACTCGATGCGCGAGCTCACCGGTCTCACGGAACTCGACCTGAACAACCTCCATGACCTGGAGGTGCCCGAGTGGATCGGCGACCTCACCCGGCTCACCAGGCTCAGTATGTGGTACGCCGGGCCGGACTGTTTCCCGGCGTCGATGGCCCGCCTCACCGCCCTCACCCGGTTGGACCTGGCATACAGCCGGCCCGCCGACCTCTCTCCGTGGCTGGGCGAGCTGACCGCTCTGGAGCGTCTCGACATGCAATCCGTCCCACTGACCGGCCTGCCGGAGTCGATCGGAAACCTCACCGCCCTCACCTCTCTCAGCCTGTGGAACACCGGGCTGACCGAGCTGCCGGAGTCGATCGGCAGGCTCACCGCCCTCAGGTCCCTCAGCCTGGGTGTGAACAAGCTGACCGCTCTTCCCGAGACGATGCGGACCCTCACCTCCCTGACCAGGCTCGATCTGCAGAGAAACCGGCTGGCCGAGCTGCCGGAGTGGCTGGGTGAGCTGACCGCGCTCACCGAACTGCGCCTGGACAGCAACGATCCCAGGCCCCAGGTCCCGGCCTCGCTGCGAGCACTCGCGCGAACCAACCCGGAATGGCGCCGCTTCCTGGCCAGCCGCACCCGCTGAGCCTTGAGGATGCCGCCCGGATCGGGGCGGCATCCCGTGAACCTCTTGTCGATCCTCGCGATGAGAACCCATTAGAGGCCGAAGGCGCGTCGACTCAGGGACACAGCGGACCTGAGGAGACGGGCGGCGGACCTCAGCCGGGAGTGCCCGGGGTGCTCGGCGGCGGCGGGGGCGGCGGGGGCGGCGGCGGGGGCGGTGGGGGAAGCGGGGTGCCACCTCCACCTAAACCTCCGTGCTCTGGTTCGCCACAGTCGTGGATGGGGTTGCACACGGGGGGCATGGCGAAGGCGGAACCGGCGGTGAGCGCCTGCGCGCCGCCGAGTGCGAAGAACATCGCGATGACCGCGACGGCCTTGTGTTTTCTGTTCATGAGAGGTCCTCCTTTCGTCGTTGAGAATGATCGATGGTCTTTCGATCGGCTTGAAGACGTCTTGGAGGCGGCTGCAATAGGCTCGGGACCAGCGCGTTCCGGACTGGAACGCCGCCGGGCGGGCATCGGCGGACCTGGTCCCACGAGGGCACAGCGGCCCGTTCTCCTCGCGCCGGCGGGGACCTCCGGCGGCGGAAGGTCAGGAGAGGCGGCCGACGTAGGCGAGGGCCTGCTTCAGCAGGGTGCCCTGGCCGCCGAGCATCTCCTGTTGCACCAGTGGTGACGAGGCCTCCTCGGGAGTGAACCAGACGAGGTCGAGGGCGTCCTGCCGGGGGCGGCAGTCACCCGCGACCGGGACGACGTAGGCGAGGGAGACCGCGTGCTGCCGGGGGTCGTGGTAGGGCGTGACGCCCTGCGTCGGGAAGTACTCGGCGATGGTGAACGGCTGCGGAGAGGCGGGGATGTTGGGCAGCGCGGTCGGGCCGAGGTCCTTCTCCAGATGGCGGATGAGCGCGTCGCGGACCCGCTCGTGGTGCAGCACCCGGCCGGAGACGAGGGCGCGGCTGACCGTTCCGTCCGCTCCGATGCGCAGCAGCAGGCCGACATGCGTGACCGTTCCGGCGTCGTCGACTCGCACCGGCACGGCGTCGACGTAGAGGATCGGCATTCGTGCGCGGGTCGACTCCAGCTCGTCGGGAGAGAGCCAGCCGGGCGTGGTTTCGGTCATTTCGGTCATTGATCGATCGTACTTCGCGGCGGGCTCGGAAACGCGTTTCGCCCCTGGCGACCTGCCGAAAGTCGGGGCCGGGGGCCGTCGATCGGCGGGTGCGCGCCAGGGAGCCCGCGCGCCCTGCCGCCGTACGCGAGCGGCTCGGCCCGACGCGCTCAGGACGGACCGGATGCCCAGGACCGGCGGGGGCCGATCACGTTTCCGGCCGGTTGGGAACCCGCCCGGTCCCGTCGGCCGCGGGATCGTCGGCGGGGCGGGCGGCCGAGGCGAACACCTCCGTGGGACGGGGCCGGACGTGCCGTCGGCGCCGCGCCCGCCACTAGACTTGATCCCGTGGACGACGAGCCCGAGGTAGAGATCGGTGCACCGCTCCCCGCCACCGCCTACACGGTTCTGGGCGTTCTGTCGGTCCTCGACGAGGAGCTGTCCGCCGCCGAGATCAAGGTCCGGTGCGACTACACGCTGCGCTGGTTCTACTGGTCCCCCGCCATCAGCCACATCCGCCGGGAGCTGCGGAGACTGGGGGATCTGGGGCTGGTGACCGAGCGCGAGGTGACGATCGGCAGGGTCAGGCGGAGCACCCTGTACCAGACCACGGAGCGCGGTGAGGAGGTGCTCCGGCAGTGGGTCTCCAGCCCGCCGGTCGACGAGCCGGTGATGCTGAAGAACCCCGCGCTGCTCCGGGTCTACCTCGGCAGGTTCACCGAGCCCTACGAGCTCGTCAAGATCCTCGACGACCGGCTGGAGCAGCTGGAGGAGCAGATCAAGGACCTCGTCTGGGGCAAGAGGCGCAGCCACGAACTCGGCCTCGACGAGGAGGAGCGTGTCCAGTACGGGAGCGCGCTCGGCGACTACCTGCTGCGCGCCGCCCACTTCGAGTACGGCAACGTGCGCCAGCTGCGCGATCGCATCGCCGACTACGACCCCGACCATCCGGAGCTGAAGGTCACCCGCCCGAAGGGTCTGCTCCGGCGCCGCCTGCGCCAGCAGGACGAGCCGCCGGAGGACCTGCCCGACCAGTGACGTGGCGGATATGACGGCGGGCACACCGGTATGACGCGCGACCGGAGGACGCGCCGGTGGACCGGTGCGGCGGACGGTCAGTTCTCCTCCGAGACCACCCCCAGGTACGTCCCGTAGACACCGAGCCGCTCGCCGTCACGCTCGATCTCTCCGAGCAGCCGGCTGCGCGGGGAGTTCTCGCCGCCCAGCGGGAGCACGCTGAACCGGACGTGGACGGGCCGGGAGGTCTCGGGGTCGGTGATGTCGACCCAGACCGCGACGGTGCCCTTCACCTCGTCCCGCTCGACCTTCGTCACGCGGTGCCGCGAGGTCAGTTCGAGGAAGGTGTGCTCGCCGGTCAGGTCGAACCGGACGGGCGCGCACAGCTCCCCCTGCCGCGGCGGAATGCACAGACTGATCGCCATCACTCGGCTCCTTCATCATCTTGGTCGCGCAGGAAACGGGTCACCGCGTCGGCGAGGCCGCGGGGGTTGCCGGTCTGGATGGTGTGCCCGGCGTCGGGAACCCGTTCCCAGCGGGCTCCGGGGATGAGCGCGGCGAGTTCCGCCGCCCCTTCGTCGCCGAACACCCGGCTGCGCTCGCCGCGCAGCACCAGGGTGGGGCAGGTGATCCGCGCGGCGGCCCGTCGCAACTCGTCCGGAGAGGCGATTCGCCCCATACCCGGCTGGAACTGCGTCGTGTCGTGCTTCCAGGTGAGCAGGCCGTCATCGGTCCAGGTCAGGTTCTGCGCCACCCCGGACGTGGCGGCCTCCCGGGTACGCGGCAGCACGCCGGAGAGGAAGGCGTCGGCCTCGTCGAGGTCGGCGAAGAGCGGGCGCCGGGAGATCAGCTCGTTGACGGACCGGCCCGCCGCGGCGTCGATGTCGGGGCCGACGTCGACCACGACCAGCCCGGCCAGCACCGCCGGGCGCCGGGCGGCCCAGACCAGAGCCGCCATGCCGCCCATCGAGTGCCCGACCAGGACGACCCGCCGGGCACCGAACCTCGTGGTCACCGTGTCGAGGTCCGCGGCGACGGCGTCGGTGCCGTACCCGCCCGGCCCCGCCCAGTCGCTCTCCCCGTGCCCGCGCAGGTCGAGCGCGACGCAGCGGCCGAGCCGCCGCAGCAGCAGCCCGACAGCGTCGAAGGAGTGCGCGTGCAACCCGCCCCCGTGCAGGAACAGCAGCAACGGTTCGGTGGCCGGGCCGGGCCACTCCAGGTAGTGCAGTCGCACCCCGTCATCGGCCCGTACGATGCCCTCGGCGGGGAGCACCACGTCGGCGGGGTCGATCCCGGCGGCCGAGGCGAGCGCGGTGAGCCGGTTGAACTCGCTGGTGAAGGAGTGCATCCGCAGCGTGCGCACCGAGGGCCGCCGCCCCGGTGAAACGGCCATCCCGCTCACAGGCCCGCCGGCCGGGTACCGATCACCTTCTCCTCGGCCAGGACCCGGATCTCGTCGGAGCTCATCCCGAGGATGCCGGTGAGGATCTCCTCGTTGTGCTGGCCCAGCAGGGGCGCCGGGGTGCGGAACCACGGCTCGGCGACACTGGCGAGACGGAACGGCAGCCCGGCGGTCAGGAACTCCCCGGTCGTCGGATGTGCCGACGGCTCCCAGAACCCGCGGGCGGTGAGCTGCGCGTCGGTCAGCAGGTCGGCGGCGGGACTCACCCGCGCGGCGGCGACCCCGGCCGCTCGGAGCCGGTCCACCGCGTCGCCAACGTCGACGCGCGCGCTCCACGAGCCGATCGCCTCGTCCAGCTCGTCGCCGGCCGCCTGACGGCCCGGCTCGTGGGCGAGGTCGGCGCGGTCGGCCAGGTCGTCCCGGCCGAGGAGCCGGGCGAGCGCGGGCCACGCGTCGTCGCCGAGTACGGCCAGGGCCACCCACTCGTCGTCCCCGGCGCAGCGGTAGACCCCCTGTGGGCCGGCGCCCGGGCCGCGGTTGCCGTCGCGCCGCGGTTCCCGGCCGTTGGCGCTCGCCTCCAGCAGCGCCTCGGCCGCGACGTTGAGCGCCGCCTCGACCATCGTCGACTCGACCTGCATGCCGGCTCCGGTGGCGTCGCGGACCTCGAACGCGGCGATCGAGGCGAACGCGGCGTGCAGGCCGGCGAGGGGGTCGCACACGCCGCGGGGGATCAGCGGCGGACCTTCGGCCGCGCCGGTCATCCACGCCATGCCGCTGGCCTGCTCCATCGTCTGGGCGAAGCCCACCCGGTCGCGCCACGGCCCGTCGAGGCCGAAGGCGGGCATCCGGATCATCGTGGCGCGCGGGTTGGCCGCCCTGACCGCGTCCCACTCCAGCCCGAGGTTGCCCATCACCCGGGGGGAGAAGTTCTCGATGACCATGTCGGCGGTGGAGATCAGGCGCAACGCCACCTCGCGGGCCTGGGGCAGGCTCAGCTCCAGGGTGAGGTCGAGCTTGTCGCTGTTGTTGCAGAGGAAGAACAGGCCCCACTCCCACCACTGGTCGACGGTTGGGGGACGGCCGCCGGAGAAACGCATCCCGTCGGGGCGGCGCAGCCCCTCGACCTTGATGACCTCGGCACCCAGCGCGGCGAGGGTCTGGGTGGCCGAGGGACCGGCCCAGAAGGCGGTGAAGTCCACGACCCGCAGCCCCGCGAGCGGACGGGCCGACGCGTCGGCCGCGTTCTCGGCCGCCGGGGCGCGGTCCCGGGCCGGCCAGCTCACCTGGCCGTCGTGCGCGCCGGGGGCCGGCACCTCGCCGGGGCCGACGGTGTCGAACGCGCCGCTGCGGTAGGGAACCCGTGGCTGCAGGCTGCCGCTCGCGTTCTTGACGAAGACGCCGCGCTCGCGGAAGTGGTCGATCTCGGTGATCGTGGTCGGGGTGCCGATGGGCGCGACGGGAATGCGCAGCGCGGAGGCGAACTCCACGATCTCGGCCGTGGTGCGGGTGGCGGCCCAGCCCGCCACCATCTCGGCGAACTCCTCCCGCCGCCGCAGGCGGCCGGCGAAGGAGGCCAGGTCGGCGTCCTCGACCAGGTCGGTCCGGTCGATCAGCACCAGGAAGTCGGCGAACTGCTGGGCGGTGATGGTGCAGAACCCGACCAGGCCGTCGGCGGTGGGGACGATCGAGGGCAGTTCGAGGTTCCTCGGCGGCAGGCCCTGGCCCCCGTCGGGGAGGCCGGCCGCTACCGCGGACAGGCCGCCCATCGTGATGACCATGGCCTCGAACGTCGACACGTCGACGATGTCGCCCTGTCCGGTCCGCCTGCTCCGGCGCAGCGCGGCGGCGGCGGCGACGGCGGCGTAGGAGCCGGCCACCCACTCACCGATCCGCCCTCCGGCCTGCAGCGGCATCTCGCCGGGCCAGCCTCGGCCGCCGATGGACCCGCACATCGCCTGCAGTACGAATTCGTTGACCGGCAGGCCGGCCTCGGCGTAGGGCCCGTCGAGGCCGAAGGGGGTGATCGAGACGACCACCGTCGTGGAGCCGGGGGGCAGCAGCCGGCGTACCGCGTCGACGTCCCAGCCCGCCGACCCGTCGGTGACGACGAGATCGACGTCGGAGAACAGTTCCGTGGCGCCGGACAGCACGGACTTCTTGCCCGCGTTGAGATAGCCGAACAGCGCGCCGCTCTCGCCGTCGGCGGCGGGCCGGAAGCCCGACACGCTCCACCGGCGCATCGGATCACCTTCCGGTGGCTCGATCTTGACCACCTCGGCGCCGGCGTCGGCGAACATCTTTCCGCAGTAGGAGGCGGCGATGCCCGCCGAGATCTCCAGGACTCTGAGTTCGGCGTAGGGGGTGCGCTGCGTCATCTCTACCTCGCGTGGTGAAGTCGGGGGGATACGGCGCCCGCCCGCGGGAGGAGGCGGGCGGGCGGCCGATCAGTGGGGGTCAGGCGTCCTGGCGGGTGCGGGCCTGACCGAACCGGGTCATCCGGGCCCAGGCGTCGCGGTCGCGCTGGCTGGCCTCGCGGCCGACATGGGTGACCACGTCGACGTCGGTGGCCTGCGACCGGAGGTATCCGGCGGTCGCCTGCTCCCGGGGGATGTGCTTGAAGGGGTCGAAGGAGTAGGCCTTCATCGCGTTCTCATGGGTGATCTTGTTGATCACCGAGTCGGGCAGGTGGCCCATCGTCTCGATGACGTCCTCGGGCGCGAAGGGCCAGTTGCTGTCCGAGTGCGGGTAGTCCGACTCCCAGAACACGTGGTTCTCGTTGAAGTGGTCGATCAGCTGGGGGCCGACCTTGTCGGTGATGAAGCAGGTGTAGAGGTGCTTCTTGAACACGTCGGTCGGCCCAGTGTAGCCCTCGGGGAAGGTGGCGTTGGTCCAGCCGGAGTGGCGGTTGAGCACGTGCTCGGAGCGCCAGAGGAAGTAGGGGATCCAGCCGATGTCGCCCTCGGTGAGGGAGAACCTCAGGTTGGGGAACCTACCCCAGAACTCTGCCCAGATCAGCTCAAGAAGGGTGTACGTGCTCATCATCGACGAGATGGACATCGCCACGCTCGGCGGCGCGTCGGTGGAGATCATCGGCATCCGCGAGGACGAACCGACGTGGCAGCAGAGCACCGTGTTGTTGTCCGAGGCCGCCTTGAACAGCGGGTACCAGTAGTCGGTGTGGATGCTGGGCATGTTCAGCGCCTCGGGGTTCTCCGAGAACGTGACGGCGTGGCAGCCCTTGTCGGCCAGCCGCCTGATCTCCTTGGCCGCCTCCTCCACGTCGAACAGCGGCAGGATCCCGCACGGGATGAAACGGCCGGGGTGGGCACCGCACCACTCGTCGACGTGCCAGTCGTTGTACGCCTTGATCATGATCAGGTTGAGGTCGCGATCCGGGCCCTGGTTCAGCACCTGCCCGGAGAACCCGGTCCAGTTCGGGAAGTTCAGGCCCGCGAGCTGGCCGCCCGCGTTCATGTCCCGGACCCGCTCGTCGACGTTGAAGCAGCCAGGACGCATCTCGTCGTAGCTGCTGGCGTCGATGTTGTACATCTCGCGGGGCTTGCCGGCCACCGCGTTGAGGCCCATGTTCCGGCCGCGCAGGTCGCCGTAGTACCACTGCTGGACCCCGTCGTCCTCGATGATCACCTTGGGGGCCTGGTCCTTGTACCGCTGGGGGACATGGGCGTGGAACATGTCCGCGGGCTCGGCGATGTGGTCGTCGACGCTGATCAGGATCAGATCGTCCTTGTTCATTTCAACCTCCGTTGGCTGGCCCTGCCTGGCAGGACGGATGAGGGGACACGGCCTGGACGCTTTTTCCGGGTACGGGCCTTCGGGCGCGCGCCGGGATCGATCGGGAGACGAGGGCGGGACGGCCGAGGGCTCAGGCCCGGTCCCGTACCGGCCGCCACGTCGCGAGGAGCAGGACGGCCGCGCCACCCACGCCGACGAGAAGGGCGACCGCCAGCCCGACCCATCCGTCGGCGAGGGCGTCGATTCCCAGCACCGCGTCGAGCGAGGCTCCGCCCGGACCGGCGAGGGCGACCGCGAGGCAGGTCACCGCGAGCAGCAGTACGTACTCGTAGCCGTCCTTGAACACGAAGAAGCCGTTGCGGGCGTGGGCGGCGAGCCCGGCGACGACCGCGACACCGACCAGCGCGCCCGCCGCCACCGGTGTCAGCAGTCCGATCGCGAGCGCCGTGCCCGCCGCGACCTCCACCGCGACCGACATGACGGCCTGCAGCCTGGGATGGCGCATGCCCAGGCCCGCGAACCAGCGGGCCGTTCCGGCGAGCTTCCCGCCGCCGAAGGCGTGGTTGAGACCGTGCACGATGAAGATCGCTCCGACCGCGACCCGGATGAGGAGGACGGCACCGTCCGTGGTCCCCATCAGTCGCTGGCCGGGAGTGGCTTGGCCTCTTTGAGGACGAGGTCGGTCTCGCCGTCCGACAGCGAGCCCGCACCGCCCACGGTCACCAGCACCTCGACGGCGTCGTCGCCGGGGTGGGTGTAGCGCTTGCCGAGCAGTGACCCGCGCATCCGCTCGGCGACCGGTGTCGTCTCCGCCGCGCCGGACGCGTCACGCCCGAGCATCGGGACGCCGCCGCAGCAGAGTGACAGCGGGCGCGTTCCCGGCCGGATGACGATGACCTCGGTGGCGCACACCTGGCTTTTCAGGCGCAGCCCGGCGCGGAGGCCGACGGCCTCGGTACTCATGATCGACTCCTTCGTTGAATGGGTGCCCGCGCGGCTCTCCACGGGTTCGGGGAGTGGCTCAGCCCGCCACGGGAGGGCTGAGCCAGGCGACGAGATGGCGGCGGATGATCTTTCCCGTCGGCGTGTAGGGAAGCTCGTCACGGAAGACGACCTCGTCGGGTGTCCGGGAACCGCGCAGCAGGCCGCGGACGTGCGCGCGCAGCTCCGCGGCATCGGCTTTCGCGTCCTCGCGCCGGACGACGACCGCGACGAGCCGCTGCCCCCACTCGTCGTCGGGCACGCCGACGACCGCGGCCTCCGCCACCGCCGGGTGGGTCAGCAGCGCGTCCTCCACCTCCGCGGGCGCGATGTTCTCTCCGCCCCGGATGACGGTGTCGTCGTTGCGGCCGCTCAGGAACAGGTAGCCGTCCTCGTCGAGGCGGGCGAGGTCGCGGGTGGGGAACCAGCCGTCGGCGTCCAGCACCGAGCCCGCTCCCCGGTACTCCCCGGACACCTGCTCGCCGCGGACCCACAGCTCACCGGTCGCCCCAGGGCCGAGGACCGATCCGTCGTCCGCCCGGATCTGCGTCTCGATGCCGGGCACGACCTGGCCGGCCGAGCCGAGCCTGGCCCGGACGACCGGGTCGTCGGACTCGATCGCCTTGCGGTGGTCCTCGGGTCCGAGCACGGCGATGGTGGAACTGGTCTCGGTCAGACCGTAGGCGTTGGCGAATCCGGTCTCCGGGAAGGCGCGCAGGGCCTGTTCGAGCACCGGCAGCGGCATGCGCGCGCCCCCGTAGGCGAGCGAGGCGAGCGCCGGGCAGTCCGCGTTCGCTCCGCCGAGGTGCTCGACGACGCGCGCCAGCATGGTGGGCACGACCATCGCGCCGGTCACCCCCTCCGAGCGCACGAGTTCCAGCCAGCGGGCGGGGTCGAAGTCCGGCAGGTAGACCATCCTGCGGCCCGCGTAGACGTTGGTCAGGGCCGAGCCGATCCCGGCCACGTGGTACGGCGGAACGCTGACCAGGGCGCAGTCGCGCTCTTCCGCCGACGCGAACTCCACGGTGCCCAGGACATAGGAGAGCAGGTGGGAATGGCGCAGCACGACGCACTTGGGATCGGCGGTGGTGCCGCTGGTGAACAGCAGGACCGCGGCGGAACCGGGGTCGGCCTCGGGGCCGGGCACCGGCTCGGTCCGCCTGGCGGCGGACAGCCACTCCTCGGCCGCGATGACGCGGTGACCGGTGCTCCTGGCGATCTCGACGTACCGGGAGTCCGCGACGACCACCGGTGCGTCCAGCCGATCGAGCAGGCCGCGCAGCACATCGCGAGGCAGCCGATAGTTCAGCGGGACCAGCGGGAGTCCGGCGGCGGCACCGGCGAACAGCAGGGTGGGCAGCAGCGGTGAGTTCTGGCCGATGAAGGCGACCGAACCCGCGGCGTCCTCCCGGAGCAGGGTGGCCCCGGCGTTCGCGTCCCGCTCAAGGCCGGAGAAGGTGATGCCGTCCGCTCTGCGCCCGAGGGCGACGCGGTCCGCGAAAGCGGCCGCCGCCATGGAGAGAAGCATGGAGATGCTCACAGGGCCTCCGTGGTCCGTGGCGAATTGCGACCAGTACAACTCGGACCTTTAGTCCTGTCAACCCTGCATTTTGGAACCGTCCATCATCGAATAAATTAGGTTTACCTAAGTTGATCTTGCTTGTGATATGCCTGTTCTGTCGGGTTTTTCAGGGGGATGTATCGGACTATCGGTGCGAGATCGTGTGGAGTTTGCACAGTCCCGCCTATTGACGTAGTGAGAAACGGTGAATCTAATAGACCCAGAGTCTTGTGGTGCGGATCACTTCCTGAGGTGGTTGTACATGCGTGTGAGACAGCGAGTCGGAACCCTGCCGCGAAAGGCGGGCCGGTGAGCGCCGGCCGCGCGGTGATCGCCGGGGTGTACAACACCCCGCAGGCGCGACGCCTGGAGGACTGGACGACCCGGAAGCTGATCGCGTCGGCCGCCCTGGGCGCCCTGCGCGACGCCGGGCTCACGCTCGCCGACGTCGACGGGGTGATCACGGAGGGAGATTCGTCCGCGCTCATCTACGACCTGCGACTCGGCCCCGCCTGGCAGGGGCGGGGATTCGGCCTCGACGCCGTCGTCGAGGCGGCCAACGCGATCGAGGGAGGTCAGGCCGACGTCGTCCTCATCGTCGCGGCCGCGGCCGGCGTGTACGTCGACCGGGACGCGACCGCGCCGTGGACCCGGCCGGAGAACGAGTTCGTGGCGCCCTGGGGACTCTTCACCGCCGCGGAGTTCGCCCTGATCGCCCGGCGGCACATGACGACCTACGGGACGACCCCCGAGCAGCTGGCCACGGTCGCCGCGACCATCCGCAACAACGGGCACCAGAACCCCGAGGCGGTGTACTTCGGACGTGGCCCGTTCAAGCCCGAGGACATCCTCGCCTCCCGGATGATCGCCGACCCGTTCCACCTGCTGGACTGCTCGATGACCTCCGAGGGCGGGTGCGCGCTGGTCCTGGTCGCCGCCGACCGGCTGGCCGACATCCCCGCCAAGCCCGTCCACGTGCTGGGCGGCGGCGCGGACTACTACGGCCCCGCCTACCAGTTCCCGCCCAGCTGGGACCTGGCCGGCCGTCGCGGCGGCCCGGTCAACGGCCGGATCGGCGGGCGGGCGGCGGACCGGGCGTTCCGGCACGCCGGCCTGGAACGTTCCGACGTCGACGTCCTCGAACTGTACGACCCGTTCTCGTTCGAGATCATCCGCCAGCTGGAGGCGTTCGGCTTCTGCGAGCCGGGCGAGGGCGGTCCGTTCGTCGAGGACGGGCACATCGCCGTCACCGGCAGCCACCCGGTCACCACGGACGGCGGAACGATGTCGTTCAGCCACGCGGGCGGGTCACCGCAGATGTTCCAGCGCGTCATCCGCGGTGTCCAGCAACTTCGCGGCGAGGCGGGACCGCTGCAGGTACCCGGCGCCGAGGTGGCGCTGTGCAGCGGCGCCGGAGCCGGAGCCCTGTTCAACTCGGTCGTTCTGCTCGGCACGGAGGCGTCGTCATGAGCACACCCCTGGCTCCCCAGCACGGTGAGTTGCCGCACGCCGAGCCCACCGGGCTGAGCGCCCCGTTCTGGAACCGCTGCGCGGAGGGAACGCTGACCTTCCAGCGCTGCGCGGCCTGCCGGTCGATCAACTTCCCGCCGGTCGAGGTCTGCCGCGAGTGCCTGGACACCGACCTCGGCTGGGAGGAGAGCTCGGGCCGCGGCACCCTCTACAGCTGGACGGTCGTGCACCGGCCGGTCACCGCCGCCTTCACCCCGCCCTACGCGCCCGCCATCGTCGACCTGGACGAGGGCTACCAGATGGTCACGGACCTGATCGGAATCGCACCCGAGGAGATCACCGCCGGGATGCCGGTCGAGGTCGACTTCCACGAGGTGAGCCCCGGACTGCACCTGCCCTACTTCCGGCCGCGCTCCGGCTAGCCCCTGCCTCGCGAGCCTCGCGACAGGGCCCCGCCGGCCTCCCTCCGACAGGCGTCCGTGCCTGTCCTCCTCCCCATGGCATCGCGTACCGGCGCGCATGAACGGCCGTACGCGACGTGAGCCGGAACGCCCCGCTCCGCCGAGCGCCGGCGTGCCCGTTCACCTTCGTCTCCGCACCCCCACCCCCCGCCGCAGTGCTCCCGGATGCGAGGAGAAACCAGAATGTCATCACCCTCCGGTACGTCAGCCGCCAACCTGCCACCTCGGTCGATTCCGGTCGTCATCGCGGTGCTGCTCATCGCCGAGATCGTCAGCGCCTTCGAGACGACCATGGTCTACAACGCCCTGCCCCGGTTCATCACGGCGTTCCAGAGCAACGCCGCGGACGTCAGCTGGAGCGTGACGGCCTTCCTCCTCGTCGCGGCCGCGTCCGCCGCGCTGTGCGGCCGTCTCGGTGACGTCTACGGGCGGCGGAAGCTCCTGATCATCGTGCTGCTGCTCTCGGCGGTGGGTTCGCTGATCAGTCTCTCCACCGGCACGCTGACCGGCGTGATCGTCGGCCGGGCGATCCAGGGAGCCGCCGGGGCGATCCTGCCGCTCTGCTTCGGCCTCGCCCGCGAGATGCTGCCGGCCAAGCGGGTACCGGTCGCGGTCGCGGTCATCGCGGGCGCGGCGCTCATCGCCGGAGCGTCGGGCAACCTCGTCTCCGGCCTGCTGCTCGACCTGGCGGACTGGCACCTCATCTTCGTCTTCGCCGCCGCCCTGGCGCTCGTCGCCGCCGCGGCCTGCCTGGCCCTGCGACCCTCGACCGTCGTCGCGCGAGTGCAGAAGATCGACTATGTGGGCGGCGTGCTCTTCGCCCCCGCCATCGCGCTGGTGCTGTTCGGGGTCACCCAGTCCCGTAGCTGGAGCTGGGGGGACGCCAGGACGATCGGTTTCATCCTCGCCGGGCTGGTGATCCTCATGGTCTGGGCGTGGTGGGAGCTGCGGGTCGAGGACCCCATGATCAATATCCGGTTGTTCTTCCAGCACAAGCTGGCGCTGACGATGCTCGCCACCGCGGTCCTCGCGCTCGGTCCGCTCGGTATCAGCGGATTCCTCTTCCCCCTGATGATGCAGACGCCGGAGACGGCACCGGTGGGTCTCGGGCTGAGCCCGAGCGTCGCGGGGATGCTGGCCTTCTCCACCTCCATCATCGGCTTCGTGCTCACCCCGGTCAGCGGGCGCGTCTCGGCGGCCGCGGGAGCCCGGCTCTCACTGATGATCGGCGCCGCCGTCGGCGTGGCAGGCGTCGTGATGCTCGCGGTGCTGCACAAGAGCGTCGTCGGCCTGGTCGCGAGCACTCTCGTCCTCGGCATCTCGACGGCGTTCGTCTACACCGCGCTGCCCAACCTGGTGGTCGAGGCGGTCCCCGCCGAGAACACCAGCGAGGCGACCGGTGTCAACGTCGTCACCCGTACCGCGTTCCAGGGCGTCGCCACCTCGGTCGGGGCGGTGCTGCTCGCCTCCTCCACCGTGCCCGGTACGACGTTCGGAACCGAGGCGGCCTACTTCAAGGTGTTCGCCCTGATGGGGGTCTGCTGCCTGATCACCTTCGTGATCGGCATGGTCATCAAGCCCGGACGGGAGACGGCACGGTCCGCGACACCCGAGGTCGCGACCCCCGTGGCGGCGCACGACTGACCGCCGGCACCGGGTCGGGGGCCCGGGACGACGGCGTCCCGGGTCCCCTGGCGGTGCGGCTGTACGCCGGAATTGTCGTACCCCTGTGCCACACTCGCTCGGCATGAGCGGCGATGTGCGGTTGAGAGAAGTCGAAGAAGCCGATCTGGAGCTGTTCTTCGAGCATGAGCACGATCCCGAGACGGTCCGGCGGTCGAAGTTCGTCCCCCGGGATCGGGAGCGATTCATGACCCACTGGACCACCAGGGTCCTGGGAGATCCCACGGCCCTGGTGCGGACGGTCACCGTGGACGGCAAGGTGGCCGGCAATGTCGTGTCCTGGTGGGACGAGGAGAAGCGCTTCCTCGGGTACGTGTTCGGCCAGGAGTTCTGGGGCCGGGGCGTCGGCACCCGGGCGGTGGCGCTCCACCTGCGACAGGAGCCGACCCGCCCGCTCTACGCCGACCCCTACAGCGGGAACATCGGCTCGGTGCGGGTGCTGGAGAAATGCGGCTTCCGGCACGTCGAGAAGGTCCAGTACGGCGAGCACGAGCACCTCATGCTGGTACTGGACGCCTCCTCGACACCCGCCTGATTCCGGACGCGTCCGCACAGGTGGTCGGGTGAGCATCCGGACCCGGGGGCCGGTCGCGTTCGAAGAGCGCAGCGAGGGCATGCGCCCGGCGGGAGCCGCTTTCAGCAGGTGACGGTTCTTTCGTACTTCGCGAACGCGGCTTGGGGGGCGAACGCCCAGAATCTCCGCTGATTCTTCTTCATGGTGAAGCACCAGCTGTCCTTGCCTCGCTTGACGAGCACCTTCACCCTCATCGTCCTGCCGCACCTGTTCGTCAGCATGACCCCCTGGCGAATGATCAATTGGCGCTTGACGCAGGACGGGGCGGTGCCGGCCGACGCGGACGCCGACCCCGCACCGGCGGTCGTCGCCGGTGCCGCGTCGGCCGCGCCCGCAGGCGCCAGGGCGAGGGTCGCCGAAACGACGACGGCGGCGGCGGAGATCTTCAGCGTGCTGAGCATGGGGACTGTCTCCCGGTGTCGGCTCTCTCTACGAGAACGGTGTTCGAGACTTGGGACAGCGATCCGCGGACGCGGTCACCGGGGGCCCGTGCCGTCTCGGCGGACGGCACGGGGAAACGGCTTGCCGTGCGGATCCGGGGGCCGTCAAGCCCGGGGAACCTTGTCAGCACCAGACGGAGAAGAGGCAGTAGAAGTACCTCTTGTGGTTCCAGAGCAAGGACCTGAAGATCCTGGGGAGCGAGTTGAACGCCGCGGAGTAGCTGGCCCATCCCTTCTTCGCCTCCTTCTCCAGCTTCCCCCACACCCACGCGCCGCCCGCCTTCATCACGGCGTGGCAGGCCAGCCGCTGCTTCCAGCCCTTCACCCGGCTGCATGAGAACTTCTTCGCCGCTACCGCGGTCGCCGGAGTGACCACTCCCGGTGTGGGAGCGAGGTTCTCCGACGCCGTCTGCACGACCATGACGTGCGCGGAGCGCGCCACGGGGGCCGCATGGGCCGGCGCCGTAGTGGCCAGGGTCATGACCGCGGTACTCGAGGCCAGGGCCAGTCCTGCTTTTTGGCGCATGTTCATGCTTGCCGTCCTTCCTCTGGTCCGGTCGGCGGCACTCTGCCGCCGGCCGATGCGCCATCGGGCGAAACGCGGGCCTGTATCGCACTCGCTGTCGTCCGACGGCCTTCGAGACCCGAAGTTATGCGGCGCCTGTTTGTTCGGCAGCCCTGTTCAGAGCCCCAAACAAAACAGATCGAGGGTGCGGTCGGCGACCTCGCCGGCCGGCGGCAGGCGGACCCGTGCGTGTGCCATCGGCTTGCCCGTCGGACGTCGCGTGCCAGATGTCACCCCCGCGGGAAATCGGCCGAGAAAGTCGCGCCAGTGCGGACGATTAGGTAGTTTCGTTTTCTCTAGCGACCTTTGCCGTCCAGTGGGTGGAGCGCCTGAACAGTGGGTCGTCGCGAAAGACCGCTGGATCCCGCGGGGGGACCTGTTCCGGGCTTCGCCTACGCACTGCGGAAACTTCGTCAGGAGGCCGGTGGCCTCACCTACCGGGACATGGCGCGGCGCGTGGGTTGTTCGGTCACCACCCTGTCCCAGGCGGCCGCCGGCGAACGTCTGCCCTCGCTGCAGACCGTCCTCGCCTACGTGGAAGCGTGCGGTGGCGACCTGGCGGAATGGGAGACCCGCTGGCGCGACGTGACCGCGGAACTGGCGCGTGAAATGCGGGACGACGACGGGGCTGTGCCGTCCTACCTGGGCCTGGCCTCCTACGACGCCGAGGACGCGGCCCGTTTCTTCGGGCGCGAACGGTTGGTTCGGGAAGTAGTGGACCTGCTGGAACTGCGTCGCTTCGTGGCGGTTTTCGGGCCGTCCGGCAGCGGCAAGTCCTCCCTGCTGCGGGCCGGGGTCGTGCCGGCCCTGCGGGCGTCGTCGTCCGCACCGCCGAAGGTGGTGGTCATCACCCCGGGCGACCACCCGATGCGTCACGCCGACCTGCTGCGCGCCGATGAGTCCGCCGGCGGATCACCGGTAGTGGTGGTGGACCAGTTCGAGGAGGTGTTCGCGCTCTGCCGCGACCGGCGCGAGCGTGCGGAGTTCGTGGACATGCTCGTCGGCGTACGGCGTCCGGCGAGCGCACTGCGGGTGATCATAGCCGTCCGGGCCGATTTCTACGGGCGCTGCAGCGAGCACCGCGAGCTCGCCGAATCCCTGCGCGACACCGGCCTGCTGGTCGGGGCCATGACCAGGGACGAGCTGCGGGAGGCGATCGTGCGGCCGGCCATGGCCGACGGCCTCACGGTCGAACGCGCGCTGACCGCGGCGATCATCACGGACGTCGCCGACGAGCCCGGCGCGCTGCCGCTGATGTCGCACGCGCTGCGTGAGATTTGGCGGCGCCGCCGGGGCAAGATGCTGACGCTCGACGCCTACGAGAGTGTGGGCGGGGTGCAGGGGGCGATCAGTCACACCGCCGAGGAGCTGTACGGGCGCCTCTCCCCGGCCCAGGCCAGAATCGCCAGGCGCGTCCTGCTCCGGATGATCAACCCTGGAGAGCAGGCCGAGGACACCCGCCGTCCGGTCTCCCGCGCGGAACTGGATCCTCTGGGAGACGTCGACACGGGACTCGTCATCGAGCTACTGGCCGGCGCCCGGCTGCTGACGCTGCATCAGGACACCGTGGAGGTGGCCCACGAGGCCCTCATCGGGGCGTGGCCACGGCTGCGGGGCTGGGTCGACGAGGGTCGCGATCGTCTGCGCGCGCACCGGCAGCTGTCCCAGGCGGCCGCGTCCTGGGCCGAGCACGGCCACGATGCCGGCGCCCTGTATCGGGGCGCGCGTCTGACCGTCGCCGAGAAACTGCTCGCCGAGTCGGAACACCGCGACGATCTCACGCCCCTGGAGAACGACTTCCTCCAGGCGAGCGCGGCCCGTGCCCGACGTGCCTCGCGCCTGCGGTCCGGCATCGTGGCCGCCCTGGCCGTGCTGCTGATCATCTCCGTGGCCGCGTCGGTGGGCGCCGTACGGCAGGCCGACCTCGCCCGGGGGCGGCTGGAGGAGACGACGGCCCGGCTGGTGGCGCAACGCGCCGCGACCCTGCGCCTGACCGATCCGGGGCTGGCCCGCCGGCTGAGCGCCGCGGCGTGGCGAATCTCCCCCGTCTCCGAGGCCAGGGGAGAGCTGGTCGACTCGATGGCGAGCCCGATGGTCGACGCCTTCACCGACCCGTACGGCACCGCGGGGTCGCTGTACACGCTGAGCTCCGACGGAGCCGAACTGGCGTCCTACACTCCCGGCCGGACGGGCGAGCCGGGCACCCTTCGCGTCCACGACCTTGCCCGGAAGAAGCAGGTCGCCGATGTGCGCTGGGAGCGGGAGGTCATGGCTCTGGCGTTCAGACCCGGAACGCGCACCGTGGCGGTGGCGGACCTCTCCGGGGTGTGGCTGTGGTCGGTCCACGGCCCGGCGCCGAGCGGCTCACCACTCGTCTCCTGGCAGGATCCGGACCTGCCCGACATGTGGTTCAGCCCCAGTGGCCGTTTCCTGACCATCTCGCGAGTGGACGCCACGGAGACGTGGGACGTCGAGAGGCACACCCGGGCACTGTCCGAAGAAGTCGTTCACATCAGTCCGGACGACCGGCTCGCGTTGGTGATCCCTCCCCGGGCTCGGGACCTGGTCGCGGAGGTGACATCCGGCTCGGACGCCACGGCCACCGATGGTTCGCGGCCTGCCCGTCGCCTTGAGCTGTGGGACCCCGTACGTGGCGAACGCGTCGACGCACCCTGGTTGCCGTCCAATGCCGCCACTGGCGCGTTCAGCCCGGATGGCCGGCTGCTCGCCGTCTCCGCCCGCGAGGACGGCGTCCTGCTGTTCGACATCTCGACCGGCAAGGAGACGACAGGGGCGCCCATGTACGCGCCCGCCGAACGGCTGGAGTTCAGCGGCGACGGCCGTTTCCTCACCGGGACGGACATCGAGGATCGGGTGAACCTGTGGAGCGTACGCAAGGACATGTCCGGCGGCACGCTGCTGACGAGTCTCCCGCTCCCCCCGGGGACACCGGCTCCGCTTCATCGGATCTCCCACGACGGGCACCTCCTCCGGGTGGCGGACCCGTTCGGGACGGTGCAAACGTACGATCTCTCAGCGCACACCACCGCGCTCGGCACGTTCGCCCCGGGAAACGACGACGAGCGGTGCTTCAGCCCCGACGGCCGCTTACTGGCCGTGGCGACCGGCAAGCAGGAGGGCTGGGAGGTCAAGGTCTGGGACGCCGCCACCCGGAAACCCCTCGGCGCCGCGATCCAGCCGGACGACCCGCCTCTTCCGGGGGACCCACCTCTCCCCGAGGCGGGGCCGTACTCGCCGGTGTTCAGCCCCGACGGACGCACGCTGGCGCTCATCCACGCCCAGTCGACCGTGGTGACGTTCTGGGACGTCGCGACGAGGGCCCGCACAGGCGACTTCACCGTGAGGCGTCGGTCGGCGGACGGAGTACGCGATCTGGTCTTCTCCCCCGACGGAAGGACCGTGGCGGTGAGCTCCTTCTCCGACGGCCAGGACGACGTCGACGAACTCGAACTGTGGGATGTCGGGAGCCGGACGTGGCTCAGGAGCATCGGGGTGGACGCCGCGGGCGTGACCTTCCTGCCCGACGGACGGCGATTGCTGGCCCGTGAGGGATCCTTCCTCACCGATACGCGCCGGTCGCCCGGAACCGAGGGAGCAGTGCTGGACCTCGTCACCGGGAAGGTGTCGCCGTACCAGGCCGACGCCCGCGTTCGGGGAGAGGTGATCCTGTCGCGGAACGCGGCCGCGACCGGTGACGCGTCCGGTCGTGTGACGTTCTGGACCGGAGGGTTGCGCGAGCAACTCGCCCCGCCGCAGGTCGCGCACACGATGGCCGTCTCCGCTCTCGTGCCCTACCCGCCGGGCGACATGTTCGCGTCCATCTCCGACAAGGACGTCATGCTGTGGGAGTGGCACGGGCGCCGGCAGATCGGTTCCAGGATCGAACTCACCTCCGACCTCGTCGCCACCGTGGCATTCAACCGGACGGCGCTGCTCATCTCCCATCAGGATGGAAGGCTGCTGGAGATCACCGTCGACCCGAATGCCGCCGCTGCGGCGATCTGCGCCAAGAATGGGACGCTGTCGCGCGCTGAATGGGATGTCCATATCCCTGAGCTGCCTTACCTGGACACCTGTCGAGAGGGCCACCGATAGCACTTCAGCCGCCCGATCCTCCCGCATCTCATGTAGCGAACCCTCCCCATTGACCTAGGTGAGGGGAGGATTTGGTGCATGAAGCCATGAGCCGACCCAAAACCGGGCTTTGGGTCGGACCGAAATTTTACAGGATCTGTAAATTTCCTTAGTCTGCTTTGGTTACCTTGCCCAAATGGTGGCCACGCGCAAAAGGAACTCGACGCAGATGAGCGCCGACGCCGACTGACGCCGGAACTCAGGCGCAGGCCAGGAAACTTCAAACGTGAACGGCACGACTCGGCAGTTGACTGGAGGTCGCGTGGAACACCCGGACATCGCCGGTAAGGGCATCACGAAGGATCCCGAACGACCTGGCGAAGGGGCCGCGACCGCGACGACAACCGTTGCGGACCTCACGTTCGACTCGCGCAGGCGCACTGCTGATCGTATGTTCTACGCGGCATTCGCCTACACGAGCGTCTTGACGATCTTATGGCTCTACATGCTGCTGAGCGGGGGTGAAGGCGGCGGGGTCCCCCGAAGCGAATACGAAGTCAATGGGGAAAGTCTGTCCCGGGTCCTCTTCACGTTCCTGTTCTTCACCGTCATCTGGGGCTGGATCTGGTACGGTGTGAAAATTTTACTCCTGCGTTCATTCGTGGGCATGACGAAGGAGGACAGGCGGCTCAGCTTCACATCCCGCATGCGCGAGCCGTACGAACTCGAATCGCTCCTCGCTCGTTACTCGGAGCGCCGCATACGGATCACCGACATGATCGGCCGGCGGGGACGCAGTGCGCTGATCGCCGCTACCGGCTTCGCGTTCGTCTATATGGCGATGGTGCAAGATCCTGGCGGAAATCCGGCCCAGCCCACGCAGGACAATCTGTTCGACGCGATGATCTTCAGCTGGGTGTCCCTTGCCCTCTACTATTCGAGTGGGTTCCTGGCCCGAGTGCACTACGGAGCCCAGTCGCGCATCATGGACGGCACTCTCGCCCGCGCCAACCTGCTCATGAGCAGCGTGCTGTGGAGTTTGTTTAAATTCGTCATGGTCCCTATCGGCACCCAGTTGGGATCGCTGTTCCCGCCGGACCTCTTCCCGGTCCTCTTCGTGCTCATCTGGGGGACCTACATCGTCAGTGACTCGATGGCAGAGATCGTCGGGTCCCTCTTCGGCAAGCAGAAGCTCCGGGTATGGGGCCTGGGCGAGGTCAACCGCAAGTCGGTGGCGGGCACGTGGGCCACCTTCATCAGCGCGCTCCTGTTCTCTGTCGGCGTCGTGCTGGTCAACGGCCTCGCCGGGCCCTGGCTGCTCCTGGCGGTCGCCATCGCCGTGTCCAGCACCGTTTTTGAGCTCTTCTCGCCGAGAAGCACCGACGACTTCACCATGGCGACCGCGAACGCCCTCATCTGCTGGGGATTCGGGCTGTGGATCTTCTGAGTGTCACCGGCACCACCGGCAACGGTTGCGCTGGATCTCGTTTGGCGAGTGGTGCGACGATCAGCGGTTTCTGTGCGTGGTGCGGGGGCGGTCGGAACCGGCGGGTTCGACGTGGCGGGACTGGACGTGCTCGTAGACCAGCGTGATCTGCACATCCGCGCATGTGGAATCGGTGGATCATGACACCGCGCCCGCCCTCCGGGCGGACGCGGCGGGAACGGGAGCCGGCTAGACGGTGGAGCGGATGGTGCCGGTCCAGAGGTTGGCGGCCTTCTGGTAGACCGTGAGCAACTCACGGTCGAAGTACGGCGAGACGCCGGTGTCGTACCGGTTGTCGCCGTCGGTGTCGGAAACGCTGATCGTGACGCCGTTGAGATAGCCGGTGCGGCTGTCGTCCGTGTACTGGGTCAGCCAGGAGGAACCGAGAGAGCCCTCACCGGTGAACGGGGAGTCCACCCCGACGGGCCGGTCCGCGGGGAGGCCCGTGACCTTCATGGCGAACGTCGATCCGGTCGACCGTTCGAGGGTCTCGCCCGGGTAGGGCCGACTGCCGTCGGGGTTGGGGCCGGCGGGGTAGCCGAAGACGTCGACCGTGGGCGCGAGCGGCTGGTTGAACGCGACCCCCTGGCCGCCGACGTTGTCGGCCAGCCTCCCGGTATCGGTCAGCACGTCCGGAGAGGAAAGGACGACGCCGCTGTACACGTTGACGAAGGCGAGGTCGCGGTCGTAGTCGCGGATGTCGTCGAAGTCATAGTGAACGAGGCCCTGCTTCCCGACGTACAGGCCGAACGGGGCCGTGCCCTCGGAGTAGCCGGGGACGAAGACCCACTTGGCGAGCGCGCCGGCCGGGGCTTCGACGTCCAACACGCAGTGACCTGCCGTCGCCACGAGGTTCCGGTATTTCGAGTTCACGGCCGTGCCGGTGCACCAGTGCGGCTGGAGGTCGCTGCCGATGAAGAACACCTTGCCCGAGGTCGCGGGCGTCCCCCATGTCGGCATGGTCGGCTCCTCCAGTGGCGGGATGGAGACCGGGGGGCCGTCCGGGACGATGTCCGTGGACAGGCGTTCCCCGGCGACCGTGGTCCGCACGGCGTACGGCGTGGCGTTCTTCAAGTTGGCGGCCCCGTCGGCGAGCCAGAAGCTCGCGACCTGCTGAGCCGCCGTCACCATGGGAGCCAACGGGATCGTCAGCACACTCGCGGCCTGTGCCGGCCCGGTGACGACAGTGGACCCCAACACGCTCAAGCCGATCCCCAACGCGATCAGTGCACGCCTCAAGGGCGATCTCCCGTCCAGTCGTGGGGCGCCTTCGCGCCCCGTCAGCGTGGAGAGCCGGCCGATCAACATGGCCGGCGAACAGCAAGATCGTAACCTCGACCGAAGCTCTGGTCCAGAAGTTTTGGATCACGCGTTCGATACATCGGATATGTGTTCGACCGACAGTTCGAGGGGCGGGGCATCGGCACCTGGGTTGGCGCTCCCCCTCGGCAGGAGCGGACCTGCCCTACGCCGACCCCTTCGGCGGGACACCGGCTCGGTGCGAGTGCTGGAGAAATGCGACTTCCGGCGCGTCGAGACGGTCCAGCACGGCGAGCACGAGCACCTCGTGCTCGTACTGGACGAGTCCTCCTCAGCCATCTGATCCCGGGCACGTCCGCGCATGCGGAACCGGTAGACCATGGACCCTCTGGGCGGGCGCGACAGGAACGGGGTCCCCGGACGGCACGGCACCTCCGATGCGTGATCTGGCGTTATTTTCCAAACACGTTTTGTGATCTTCCTGAATGATCGATGATGTCGGTATGCGCGGACGTGTGCTGGTTTGGGCTGGGGCGGGCATTGCGGTGGCGGCACTGGCGGGGCTGGGGGTCTACCTGTCCCGGGTGGGGCTGGATGAGGCGGACAAGCTGGCCAGCGTGATCGGGTTGTTCGTCGCCGTGGCCGGGCTCGGGGTGGCGGTGTACGGCGTGGTCGCCGGCCGCAAAGGCAGCGGCGGGGGAACAGCCGAGCCGGACAGGCCGGGCGTACCGGCCTCGGGCGAGCGGCCGGTCGACGGCGGCGGGATCGTCTCCACCGGGGACGGGGCGCGGAACATTCAGATGAGGGCGGAGGCCTCCGGGTCAGGGCGGGTGTACCAGGCCGGTGGCGACCAGACCATCAACGAGTGATGAGCCCGGGACGCCGGCCGGGCGAGACGGCCCAGCAGGCCCAGGCCACGGGGCTGTCGCGCATCTATCAGGCCGCCGGGGACATGATCGTGTACGAGGGCGGCGAGCCCTACCGATGGGCGGCCTGGCCCGAGCCACCACCGGGAACGTCGGGACGGGGGACGCGGACCCAGCCCAGTGAGCTGCTGCGGGCGGCCAACGCGTTGATCGACTTCACCGGCCGCCACGACCTGCTGGCCGACCTGCGCCGCTGGCGGGAGGATCCCGTACGGGAGGGGGTGGCGGTCCATCTGATCCACGGTCCCGGCGGGCAGGGCAAGACCCGCCTGGCCGACCACCTCGCGCGGATGTGGCAGCGGGAGGGGTGGGTGGTGCTGGCCGCCCATCACCGGCGCGATCGCTCCGCCCCACAGGAGTTTCAGGTTCCCGATCTCGGCGGGGCGGCCGGGGTGCTGGTGGTGGTCGATTACGCCGAACGGTGGGACACCGCCGATCTGCTGTCGTTGCTGGCCGACACCCGCATCCGCGCCGGGCTTCCGGTACGGGTGCTGCTGCTGGCCCGCCCGGCCGGCACCTGGTGGCAGAGCCTGGAGGGCCGCATCCAGCGTGATCTGCGCCTGACGCCCACCCAGGAGGAGCTCAAGCCGCTGGAGCGGGAGACGGGCATCACCCGCGCCGGGCTGTTCACCGCGGCCCGCGACCGCTTCGCCCAGCTGCTGGAGATACCGGCCGCCGCCACCCTGGCGCCACCCCCGGAACTGGAGCGGCACGAGGCCCACCGCCTGGTGCTGAGCGTGCACATGGCCGCGCTGGCCGCCGTCTTGGCCTGTGACCACGGCGATACTGCGCCCGCCGACCCGGTGCAGGTCTCGGAGTTACTGCTGGCCCGCGAGCGGGACCACTGGGAGGCGATGTGCGCCCCGGCCCGGGACAGGCCCCTGAGGATCTCACCGGACGCGATGGGGCAGGTCGTCTACACCGCCACGGTGACCGGTCGGCTCGACTACGCGCAGGCCGGCGCCGCCGTGGAACGCGTCGGCATCGAGTCCCGGGAACATCCCGGCCAGCTCCTGAAAGATCACGCCGTCTGCTACCCGCCCGCCGGGCCGGATGGGGACCTTGGAAACCGGCGCACACTCACCGCGCTGGAGCCGTTGTATCCCGACCGGCTGGGCGAGGACTTCATCGCCCTGTCCACCCCCGGCCATCCCCACGCTTTCCCGGCCGACCCCTGGGCCGAGGACGCTCCGGCCCGTCTGCTGGCCCCGCCCGGCGACACCGTTGACGCCAGCGTGCCGATTTGGGCTCGCCACGGGCTGGTCACGTTGATCGAGGCCGCCCGCCGATGGCCGGACCTGGCCGAGACGCAGGTGTATCCGCTGCTGGCCGCCCACCCCCAGCTGGCCCTGCACATGGGTGGTGCCGCGCTGGCCACCCTGGCCGCCCTGCCGGGGATCGATCCGGTGCTGCTGGAGAGGATCGAATCGGTGTTGCCCGCGCACCGGCACATCGATCTGGACGTCGGGATCGCCGCGGTGGCCGTCCGGCTGGCCGAGCATCGGCTGACCGTGGCCACCGATCCCGCCGACCGTGCCCGTATCCACGACAAGCTGGCGCTCCGCCTGTCCTACGCCGGTCTGCACGCACGCGCCTTGGCCGAAGGTGATCAGGCCGTCCAGATCTGGCACCGGCTCGCCGGGGCCAACCAGGACGCCCACCTGCCCGACTTGGCCGGCTCGTTGAACAACCATGCGAACCTGCTGGCGGAGGTCGGGCGGCGGGCCGAGGCGGTGCCGGTCAGCGAGGAAGCCGTCCGTCTGCGCCGGGAGTTGGTCGCTCTCAACCGGGACGCCTACCTGCCCGACCTGGCGGTGTCGTTGAACAACTATGCGAACCTGCTGGCGGGGATCGGGCGGCGGGTTGAGGCGGTGCCGGTCAGCGAGGAAGCCGTCCGTCTGTACCGGGAGTTGGTCGCTCTCAACCGGGACGCCTACCTGCCCGACCTGGCGGTGTCGTTGAACAACTATGCGAACCTGCTGGCGGAGGTCGGGCGGCGGGTTGAGGCGGTGCCGGTGAGTGAGGAAGCCGTCGGTCTGTGCCGGGAGTTGGTCGCTCTCAACCGGGACGCCTACCTGCCCGACCTGGCGATGTCGTTGAACAACTATGCGAGCCTGCTGGCGGAGGTCGGGCGGCGGGTTGAGGCGGTGCCGGTCAGTGAGGAAGCCGTCCGTCTGTACCGGGAGCTGGTCGCTCTCAACCGGGACGCCTACCTGTCCGACCTGACCGGCTCGTTGAACAACCATGCGAACCGGCTGGCGGGGATCGGGCGGCGGGTTGAGGCGGTGCCGGTGAGTGAGGAAGCCGTCCGGCTGCGCCGGGAGTTGGTCGCTCTCAACCGGGACGCCTACCTGCCTGACCTGGCGGTGTCGTTGAACAACTATGCGAACCGGCTGGCGGGGATCGGGTGTTGGGCCGAGGCGGTGCCGGTGAGTGAGGAAGCCGTCGGTCTGTACCGGGAGTTGGTCGCTCTCAACCGGGACGCCTACCTGCCCAACCTGGCGGTGTCGTTGAACAACCATATGAACCTGCTGGCGGGGATCGGGCGGCGGGTTGAGGCGGTGCCGGTGAGTGAGGAAGCCGTCGGTCTGTGCCGGGAGTTGGTCGCTCTCAACCGGGATGCCTACCTGCCCAACCTGGCGGTGTCGTTGAACAACCGTGCGAGCCTGCTGGCGGAGGTCGGGCGGCGGGTTGAGGCGGTGCCGGTGAGTGAGGAAGCCGTCGGTCTGTACCGGGAGTTGGTCGCTCTCAACCGGGATGCCTACCTGCCCAACTACGCCAAGATTCTCACGGATCATGGGTATGTGCTGGTGGAAGGCCGCCTGTTTCGTGAGGCGATCGCCCCGCTGGCCGAGGCGTTGCTGGTGTCGCTGGAACTGCCCGAGTACGCCCAGGACAATGTCGGGTCGATCGTCGACCTGTTGCGTCGTGCCCATGCCGGGGACGCCAGCGTGGCAGAAGAGTTCCGCGTTGTCACTGGCCAGGACGTCCCCGCCTGGATGAAGGAACCCCCCTCCGTCACCGAGGGCTGAACGAAGGCGACGTCAACGGCTTCCGTCGAATTCTCCTGAGGGGACCGTCGCCCCCAGGCCACGGGGGAACAAGGGGCAGGCGGACCGCTCGACCGTCGTCTGCAACAACCGGGTCACCCTCACCGACATCCCGGAAGAGGCGTACCGCTACCAGCTCGGTGCCCGCTCCGCGATTGAGTGGATCATCGACCGGTACCAGATAAAGGTCGACAAGGACTCCGGCATCATCAACGACCCCAACGACTGGTCCGACGACCCGCGCTACATCATCGACCTTCTCAAGCGAATCGTGACGGTCAGCCTGGAAACAATGAAGATCGTGGACCAGCTCCCACCTTTGGAGATCCTGGAGTAGGGACCCACCACGGGTCGGCACCCACCGATCCTCGGCTCGCGTTGTCGCGCGGCCAGACTGCTTCACAGCGGTTCTGGCCGCGCGGCACTTGTGGCTGGGTTAGATTTCTCCGCTGCGGATGTCCTTCAGGAAGTTGTTCCAGGCTGTCGGGGAGAAAGTCAGCATCGGGCCGGATGGGTTCTTGCTGTCGCGTACGGCGATGAGGCCGAGCAGGTTGGTGGCTACCTCCACGCAGTTGTCTCCGCCGCCGCTAAGGCTGGACTTGTGGAACTCGGCAGCAGATAGATCAGGGGAGATCATGGTCGCTCCTCACCGCAGCGATGACCGCTGCGGACTCCTTGGGGGACAGGCAAACGCGGGCAAGTCGTTCAAACGACAGTTTAAGATTTCGCACTTGGTCCGGGGCCTCCACGTAGATCTCTCCTCCCAGACATCCGATGTAGCCCGCGTCCAGATCTTCATCATCGAATGACAGTAGAGAGAAAGCACCTTCAAGGCCCGGATGTGCCCCGACATGGAGCGGTAGGACCTGAATCACGATAGTAGGTCGGTCTACGAGCTGAAGAATGTCGTCGAGTTGGCGAGCCATGACACCAGGTGACCCAACGGGACGGCGCAGAGCGGAGACGTCGATAAGAGCGTGCAGCCTTGGCGCACGTGCGCCGAGCAGGTTGATCTTCCGTGCCATTCGGGCGTCTACTCGCCGGTCCAACTCAATGCTGGCGAGTTCTGGGTGCACAGCGTGGATGATCTCGCGAGCGTACTCCTCGCTCTGGAGAATGCCTGGCACCAAGAGCGGCTCCCAGGTGTGGATGGTCGTCGCCTCGGCCTCCAAGCCGACATAGGCGCTGGCGAACACATCGCTGTAGGCGGTCCACCAACCACGTCGACCGGCATCCTGACCGAGTTGGATCAACCCAGCCTTCGTCGGCGGGTCCACAGCGTACAGATCGCAGAGGTCAGCCACGTCCGTGCCGCTGGGCATGGTCCGGGCGTTCTCGATGCGGCTTAGCTTGGCCGTAGACCAGCGGAGCGGCGTGGCCACCTCTTCCAGAGTGAGGTTCGCCTTCTCGCGGAGTCTTCGCAGCTCACGGCCGAGGCGGCGGTGTCGAACGGTGGGACTCGCAGAAGCCATGCCGACAAGCATGCCTGATCGCCGTCGTCGTGCGCTGAGCAAAGTTATACAAGGCGCTTGTGATCATGCAAGTTGCACGCCACACTGTAAGGAGTCGCTTAATTACTAAGAGTGATGGTGAGGCAAGGGTGTCCATGCGACACTGCCGCCATCGCTGGCCGCCTACGGTCTGGTTGGTTAACTCAGGGTGAGGATGCCGTGACATCTGTGGACCGCTCTAGTACGCAAGTTCTCGACAGACAGGCGGTCGGCGGTTGCGGTTGTTTCGCCGATGCTCCGCCGATGCCGATGGGGTGTGCCACCTGCGGGCATGCCCCCTACGCGCACGGCTGTCCCGATCGGCCCGCCGATCATGAGTACGTCCAGCCCTCCGGTGACCTGCTGGACATCCGGCTGCGGGTCCGTCGGACCGGGGACCGTTCCCTGCCATGCTTCGAGTCGCCCGCCCCCGGGGCCCCGGCCGGGGCGATCCCCGCGCAGCGTCGTCCCGAGCGGAGGTTGGTCGTCGAGCCGTCCGTACCGGCGTCGCCGTCTCGGCGGATGCCCTGTCGTCCGCGTCCGGCGGCCAGGTCCGATCTCACCGGGCCGCCCCGGCTGGGCTACCGGCGTCGCCTCGCGTCCCGCCCGAGGCGAAGAACCACCTGCGCACTGAACCGCTCGGCGGTCGTCCCGTCTTCGTACCGGCCACCCGGCCGGTACGGCGAACCCCTCCAGATCCTTCCCCGCTTCATGAGGCAGGCCCGTCCACCGCTGGAAACGACCGGACGGGCCTTTGATCGGATCGAGGTCCAATCAGTGAGAGATGGTAGTTCCACCCACCCAGAGCCCACCAGCCCCAAGACGACGATTCCCGGCTGGCGGCTGATCCTCAGTGACGCCGGACGGCTGTGGGCCAGCCGGGAGCGGCCCTTCTCCCCGGTGGCCACCCACGCCGGGGCCGAACGGACCGTCGACGCCGACAGCCTGGGGGCGCTGCGCGCTGAGACCGACCGGCAGGAGACCTTCGCCCGCGAAGCGGAGGAGCAGGCGGAGCAGGCGGCGCGCGAACAGGAGACGCGGCAGGCTCCTGCTTCGGAGGAGCGGGAGATGCGAGAGCAGCAGACGCGGGAGGCTCCTGCCCCGGAAGAGCGGGAGCTGCCGGAGCGGAAGCAGGAGATACGAGAGCGGGAAACTCCGGAGCGGGAGCAGGCTGGGCAGGTGATCGCATGATCCGCCGCTGTCTGGCCACCGCCCGGGGTCGTCACCGCGACGGCCACGCCGCCGCCCCGGTCCCGCAGTACACCTGGGACCACGAGGCCCGTGCCGAGGCCGCGATGCTGGAGATCACCTGGCCCGGCTGGGCCGTGCTGTACGGCACCGGCAGCCGTCTCTTCCACGCCATCGCCACCTGGCCCACCCCGGAACCACTGATCATCTGTGACCGGACCGTCGAGGGCCTGAAGACCCAGATGCGCGAGGCCGAGACGACCGCGCTCCTGCACCGCTGGGCGCTCACCTCCGGCTCGGCCACCCTCGGCCACTTCTGATGAGCGGGCACGACGGCCCCATCCCTTCCCCGGTCTGGGACCGCCGTGCCGTCCAAGACGTACCGCGTGAAGGTGAAACGCGGTGCGTGGCGCGGGCGGGCCGCCCACCCGGCCCGCCCGTGTCATCCAGACAGGAGTCCCCGCGATGAACCCCTCGAAACAGGACCCGCTCGCCGTACTGCGGCAGGCATTCCCCGGCTGGTACATCGACCACGACACCGTCCTCGGCCGCTGGATCGCGATGCGCTACCGCCCCTTCACCGCCCAGGAGGCCAAGGCCGGCGCCAAGTACTTCCTCCAACACGCCTGCCCCGAACGACTCGGCGCCGCCCTGACCGGCCAGAAGGAACTCGCCCGCCGCACCCGTACCGTCCCCTGAACCGATGCGGCCGGTACGGTCCGCCCCGTGACGTACTCGCCGCGCCATCTCACTTGTGGAGGAATCGTTCGAGCACGTACTCGACCATGACCTCGTCAGTGGATCTGCCCTCACGGCGAGCCAGGGCGCGCAGGTCGTTGTACACCTGTCCGGCGACGTCAGCGCGGGGTGGGTTGGGCATCAGGCCAGCACCGCCTCGACCGCGGGACGGATCACGGGCATCGCGTTCAGCCTCTCGGCCATGTCCTGAAGGTCACTGACCGCCGAACCGCCGCGGGTGCGCAGGTACCGGCCGAGCGCGGAAAGCGCCAAGCCCTCTCCGATCCGATGACGATGTCGCATCGCGTCGACCACACTCCGAGGTGCGCTGTACACAGGAATCCTCTCTCCAGGAGCGGCCTGGAACTCTTCGCGGCCGAGGTCGAATGTGCTGACTGTGTACTGGGACACCACGACAGGTGGATAGGAGATCGACGGGCGATGACTGCCGCGCGCCACTGCGATGTGAACAGCGAGGGGTATGTCGTCGATGAGCTCGTGAAGAGCAAGAGCTGATTCTTCGCAGACGATCGCGCGGGGGACCCGCGTACACACGGCAAGCAGATCAAGATGTGCTGTCTCCGGAGCGCTCGCGTGGCGGTAGACCCCTCGCGACAGCTCGTCGAGCTTTCCGTCCGTGACCAGTTGGGAAAGATCACGGGAGGAGATTCCAGTACGACGCGCCTGAGCAGCGGTGAATGTGGGTGGCAGGGTCGCCAATCGCCCCTCAGACGCCTGATCCCCCCTCGTCCTCATGTATCAAATCCTACCCATCAGCCTAGGTAAGGGGGAGGGTTTGATACATGAGGACGTGTTTCAGAAACGTCAGGAGTTCGACGCGGCATGCTTCGAACCTCCCGAAGCAGGACCCGCTCAGCACTGCGCCAGACCTTCCCCGGCTGGTACATCGACCACGACACCGTCCTCGGCCGCTGGATCGCGATGCGCTACCGCCCCCTCACCGCCCAGGAGGCCAAGGCCGGCGCCAAGTACTTCCTCCAACGGGCCTGCTCCGAACGGCTCGGCGTCGCCCTGGCCGACCAGACGGAACTCGCCCGCCGCACCCGTACCGTCCCCTGAACCGGCGCGGCGAGTACGGCCCACCCCCGTGACGTACTCGCCGCGCCTTCGCCTCCGTGACCACCGGCGGTCCCGGCCTTGCCTGTGGAAGCACCGCGGAGCAACCAGCACCGGCTCCTTGCTCGTGGTGCGGGTGCATACCTGTGGCGTGCCGGTCGGCCTGGTGTCCCGAGTCAGCTGTTCGCCGTCAAGGCGGCGCGTGCGGTGGTGAGGATCTCCTCGGAGAGGGGGGAGCCCTTGGTGGCCCGGGACAGGACGAGTGCGCCGAGCATGGTGCACAGCCGGGTGATGCCGTCCTGGTCCTCGGTGGCGAGCCACTCGGCGAAGTCGCTCACGCCCCTGGCGTAGACGCGGTGGGCCTCGTGATCACCGAGTTCCCGTGCCATGTCGGTGGCGAGCCCGGCGACGGGGCAGCCGTCCGCCGGGTTGTCGCGGTGCTCGACGGAGAGGTAGGTGTCGATCGCCACTCGCTGTTCCAGTCCTGCCGCGCGACGTTGGGCGAACTCGTCGAAGGCGTGGGCGGTGGCCTCGTCGACGAGCGCCTCCTTGGAGGCGAACTGCTTGTAGAAGCCGCCATGGGTCAGTCCGCACTCCTTCATGAGGTCGGCGACGCTGACCTGTGTGCCCCGCTCGCGGAACAACCGGGAGGCGGCCTCCACGACCCGCTTGCGGTTCTCCTGCGCTTGCGCCTGCGACACGCGGCCCATCGGCCACCTCTCAAGTTGGATGTCGGTTGACATCTATCTTACCCTTCGGTTTAGATTATTGATGTAATCTAATTGTCGGGTCCGGTCATCCGAACCGCCCGCGAGGCTGGGAGCAAGCATGGAACTGAAGGACGCGGTCGCGGTGGTCACCGGCGCCAACCGGGGGTTGGGCCGCCGGCTGGCCATCCAGCTTCTGGAGCGCGGAGCGAAGGTGTACGCGGCGGCACGCCGTCCCGGGAGCGTGGACGTGGCCGGCGTCATCCCGCTCCACCTGGATGTGACCGACGAAGAGTCGATCCGGGCCGCGGCCCTCGTCGCCTCCGACGCGACGCTGCTGGTGAACAATGCCGGGATCTTCACCGGCACCCCTCTGGTCGCCGGCGATCCGGACTCGGTGCGGCTGGAGATGGACACGAACTTCTTCGGACCGCTCGCCGTGACGCGGGCCTTCGCCCCGGTCATCGAGGGCAACGGCGGCGGCGCCGTGCTCAATGTCCTGTCCGTGCTGTCCTGGCTGCACCCGGCCGGTTCCGGGTCCTATTCGGCGGCCAAGGCCGCCGCGTGGGCACAGACCAACGCGATCCGCGAGGAACTGGCACCTCGCGGCATCACCGTCTCGGCGCTGCACGTCGGGTACATGGACACCGACATGGCCGCCGGCGTTCCCGCCGAGCGGAAGGTCGATCCCGCCGAGGTCGCGGCCCAGGCCCTGGACGGCATCGAGAAGGGCCTCCCCGAAATCCTCGCCGACGACATCACCCGGCACGTCAAGCGGAACCTGGCCGCGACGCCGAACCCGGTGTGAGGCGCACTCCGCGGCGTCCGTTGTACGTTGTCCCCGGTGGCGTCGACCCGAGTCGGGACTTCTCGCCAGGCGCGGTTAGGGCCCACGTCGAGCCCGCGCACTAGGCGGAGACCTGGACTGCTGAGGTCGCCTGGCGCGGTGGCCACCGCGGACGCCGCCCAGCGGCAGACCGAAGAGATGGGCGCCGGAGGCCGTACCCTCCGCTCTCCTGCCGGCGGTCAGCCGGCCAGGCGGCGGACCATGCGGACCAGCGCCTCGCGCCTCGACCGAATGCTGTCATCGGCGACCCCGGCCATGAGCATGCGCACGATCTGGGGAGCCGAGAACCACCAGGTGGTCAGTGCGAACACGGCGTAGCACAGGTACGCGGGATCGAGGTCGTCGCCGATCGCCCCGGACGCCTGGGCCCTGGCCAGGGCTGCGACCTTGTCGGCGTAGTGGGCGGTGCGTTCGTCCTCGGCCGCCACCGCGACCTGGCCGTCCTGCAGTCCTTCCCAGGCCAGCAGGCGCAGGAAGTGCGGGTGTGCGCAGTGGTAGTCGAAGACCCGTCCCGCGTACTCGCCGAGGTCGGCACCCTGTTCGACGCTGAGCGGCACGGCGGCGGCCACCTTGGCCAACTCGGCCTCGAGTACCGCGGCGAACAACCGCTCCTTGTTGCCGAAGTACTGGTAGATGCGCTCCTTGTTCGCCCCGGCCCGCGCGGCGACACGGTCGACCCGCGCGCCTTGGGGGCCGTGCTCGGCGAACTCCTGGACGGCGGCGTCGAGGAGGAGCTGCTTGGTCTTGGCGGTGTCCCAGGCCATGGAGGCAGCCTACAAGATTCCAACCAGATAGTTGGACATTTGGTGGCGGGCGTGCCAAACTCCAACTGTTCAGTTGGAGATGTGGCCCATCCCGGCCCTGGCATCGGCGTGAAACCCGGGCCCGCCGGGATCCGCACCACCGGAACCCGGCTGATCACACCGGACCGGAGACCTCCGTCCGACCTGCCACCCCCAGAGACACGAGAGATCGGCACAGAGACATGACCGTGACGCCCGAGACCACCCGCGAGATCGTCGACGCCTTCTTCACCCGCTTCGGCAGCGGGGACCTGCCCGGCCTCCTCGATCTGTTCGCCGACCGTGTGGACTTCTCCGTCCCCGGCGCGCCGAACGTTCCCTGGACCGGGACCCGCTCCACCAGGGACGAGATCGCCGAGTTCTTCACCCTGCTCGGTACGGAGCTCACTCCGGCCGACGAGTTCACCGTCAACGCCACCATCCTCGACGGTGACCACGCCGTGGTGACCGGACGCAGCCGCTTCGGCGTGCTGTCCACCGGCAAGGCGTTCACCAACGACTTCGCCCTGCACTTCACCGTCACCGACGCCAGGATCAGCGGCTACCACATGCACGAGGACAGCCACGCGATCAGCGTCGCCTTCACCGATTGAGGTCGGCTGTCCGGCAGGCAAGGTCACGTTGAGCGGCCCCTACCGGGTCCACGACCAAAGCGGCGCCCCGTGGGACTACGACCTCAAGGTCGCCGGGCAGGGCGTGGTCAACACCGTAGCCGCGGGGAACCGATACTCCTTGGTAGATCGAGTGGTAGCGGGTCACCTCGTTGGCGGTAGTGATGATCAGAGTGCACAGGCCACCACGCGACTCCGTTCGTCGGCGAGCCTGTCCTCACCGACGCTCAGCGTTCGACGTCGGCGCGGAAGGTGGGGAGGAGATCCCTGAGTTCGGCGGCGTTGAAGTTCGGGCCGTACACGATTCCGACCGTGCCGTCGTCGGCCCAGGCACACATGCCCGATGTGGAGTCCAGGAGCAGGGCTTCGGTACAGCGGGCGTAGCCGCCGAACGGACCCGTGGGGATCTCGAATTCTTCGCCCGGTGTGCCGGCCGTCCGAAAGGTGAGGAGGATGTCGCCCACGGCCGATTGCCACTGGTCGGTGACGACCCTTGCCTCATATCCGGTGAATATGAGGAGCCTGGTCCATTTGCGGCCCTTGGCCTTCTCGGTCTCCTCGTAGCGGGCATTCACCGCGTCGTAGACGGGAGCACCCCCGACGGAGGGCCGGTTGGACAGCAGTTCCTCCCGCGTGGAGAACGGCCACATGGCGTCGAGGCGAAGGCCCGCCGTCCGCTGCGGCAGCGGTTTCACCAGCCAGTGCCCACCCAGAGGGGAAGACGGTGCCGCGGAGCCGCCGGAGCCGCCGGACGCGCACGCCGAGAGCAGGCAGACGGCGAGCATCGCCACCGCCGCGGCTGCCGTACCGTTGGCGCGGCGGGCGGCGCCCCTCCCCGCGGAGAGAACTCCCCGATCGCGAGACGTACATACGGGGCTGAGGACAGGCATGCGTCTTCCTTCATGTTCGGTTCATCGTCGCGAGCAGCACAGGGCGCCGGCCCGCGTGGTCCTGCGCGACGTCTTCTGTAGGGGCCCGGTCGGGTCGCCCCGGGCTGCGACATCCGGGGCGACGCGGTGCCTTCCCAAGTCGGTCGGCAACCGGATCAACCGATGGGCGGATAGGGCGGGGACAGGCTCCACGCCTGCAAGCCCGAGCTTCGATCGGTGGAGATGACAACCGGAAGGCCGTCCAACCGGGCCACCGTCATCGTCCGGACCACGTCGGGGTGGACGAACGGCGCGCCGATCTGCTTGCCGGTGGCCAGGTCCCACACCCGCACCGTCATGTCGTGGCTGGCCGAGACGACGACCGGGCGATCGTCCAGATTCGTCATGACCGCTGACCAGATCACATTGGTATGGCCTTCGAACGGTGCGCGAAGCAGCTTGCCGGTGGCCAGGTCCCACACCCGCACCGCTTTGTCGCCGCCGGTGACGACGACCGTGCGGCCGTCCACCCGCGCCGTCGTCACCGATCGGAGCGCGTCGTCGTGGCCGGCAAGGGGCGTGCCGGCCTGCTTGCCGGTGACCAGGTCGCGAACCTGCACCGTGCCGTCCACGGTGCCAAGGAGGATGACGGGGCGACCGTTCAGTGATGTCACCGCTATTGACCACACAGCATCACTGTGGCCTTTGAACGGTGCGCCGACCTGCCTGCCGGTGATCAGGTCCCACACCCGCACGGTCTTGTCCACGTCGACGGAGACGATGACCTGCCGCCCCTTCAACCGCGTCACCGCCACCACTCCGACTCCGTCGACATGGCCGGCAAGAGGCTCACCGATCTGCTTGCCGGTGGCCAGGTCCCACACCCGCACCGTCATGTCCGTACTGCCGGTGACGGCGATCGGGTGGCCGTTCAACTTCGTCACCGCAATCGTGGAGATCAGTGTGGCGTGGCTGGTGGGCAGCGCGTTGACCTGCTTGCCGGTGGCCAGGTCCCATATCCGCAGTATCCTGTCGTCGCCTCCGGTGACGGCGACCGGGCGGCCGTTCAACTCGGTCACCGCCAACGCCTCCACTGCGGCGATGTGATCTGTGGCTTGCACATAGATCTGCGTGCCGAAGGGGGCGGTCGCCGCAGAACGGGCCGCCGGGGCAGAACCCTTGTCCGCGGTGGAACCACCGGGCGAGGAGGGGGTCTCGCGGCTGTCCGACTGCCAGAGCAGGACGACCAAAACGGACACCGCAAGGGTGGCGACGGCCGCCACGACGGTAACCAGCATGCGTCCTGTGACGGGACGGCGTGATGGGCCATCGGTGCTCGACGAGCCGGACTCGGACATCAGATGCTCTTTTCCGGAGTGGACGTGACGGCTTCGACCAGGTCGGTCGGAGGAAGTGATGTGTTCCCCTTCGAGTGCGCGGACGGATGAGACGTCGGGTGCGGTTTTATACAGCTCCAGCAGGCCGACGTGCGCCATCACCCTGCTCCGTCGATCTTGCTATTGGCTTGGAATCAGCTTGTGATCCCGGCGTTGGAGATCTGCCGGAAACCTGGCCATGCCCCCATCCGGCCTCGGCCTCGGCGCCCGCATAGAGCCCGTGGCCTTGTCGCACTCTTGTTCTCTGCCTGACCGCTTGACTCCTCCGGCGGTTGCGTCCACGGAGGTGCTGTACGAGCACATCAGGTCCGAGTCGGACGACGGCCGGCTCCGGTGATCCGTTCGGGCGAGCGCGCGGAGCGGGTTCGTGACGTCTTCTCATCTCTTGCGGGAAATCCCTTGTGCGCATCGGGTGCCGCTGTCACCGCCGGTCCGCGGCTTTCCGGAACGATGTGGTTGACAGCGGACTCGTCAACGCGATAAATGGCGTCGCCATTCCTTGTGAAGGGATGCGACCGGGCCGGACGCTTGGCCGGTGGGCGAAACTCTGATTACTCTTGCGCTGCATTCATCCCGAAATCGAGGAGAGGACGGGTGATGAAGGGAATCGTTCTCGCCGGCGGTAGCGGTACGCGTATGTACCCCCTGACATTGGCTACGTCCAAGCAGCTGCTGGCCATCTATGACAAGCCAATGGTTTATTACCCGCTTTCCGTGCTCATGCTGGCCGGCATGCGGGACATTCTGGTGATCTCAACGCCGGAGAGCCTCCCCGCGCTGCGCAACCTGCTGGGCGACGGGTCGCATCTGGGGCTCGACATCTCCTACGCCGAGCAGGCGGAACCGCGAGGAATCGCCGAGGCGTTCATCATCGGCGCGGACTACATCGGCAACGACCAGACGGCGCTCATCCTGGGCGACAACGTCTTCCACGGCGCGGGCTTCCCGCGAATCCTGCGGGCCTGTCGTACCAGGTTGAACGGTTGCACGATGTTCGGATACCCGGTGTCGGACCCGGAGCGGTACGGCATCGGCGAGGTCGACGGCAGCGGTGCGCTGGTGTCGATCGAGGAGAAGCCGCTCCGCCCGCGCTCGAACGACGCGATCACCGGGCTCTACTTCTACGACAACGACGTCGTGGAGATCGCCAGGGATCTGACGCCCTCGCCGCGCGGCGAGCTGGAGATCACGGACGTCAACCAGACGTACCTGAAGCAGGGGCGGGCCCACCTGGTCCGGCTCGGGCGGGGTTTCACCTGGCTCGACGCCGGCACGCACGACTCGATTCTGGCCGCGAGCCAGTACGTGCAGGTCATCGAGAAACGCCAGGGCGTCCGGGTGGCCTGCCTGGAGGAGATCGCGGTGCGCATGGGATACATCGACGCGGACGCCTGCCACCGGCTCGGCGCCGGGATGAAAAATTCGGAATACGGCCAGTACCTCATGGAAATCGCCCAGTCGCTCGGCTGAGCGGTGCTGTCCCGCCAGCGGGACAGCAAATCTCTTTCCGCATGCCCGGGGCAAAGGAGTGGCCATGGATTATGCCGAGCTGAGCCCGGCCGAATTGCTTTCTCTTGAATTCACCGAGCCGGCGATGACCGACCGGGCCTGGCAGGTGCGCTGGGACCTCGCCGACCGCGATCCGGGGGAACTGGTGCTCGGCACCCTGCCGCCGACCATCGACTTTCACACCTCGGGGAGCACGGGTCCGAGCCGGTGCTGGCGGCGGCTGCGGGAGAACGTCTGGCTGGAGGCGGGCATGCTCGCCGAGCTGATCGAACCGGAGAAGCCGGAGGCGGTCATCTCCTGCGTTCCCCCGACCCACCTGTACGGGGCGCTGGCGAGCGTGCTGATCCCCGCCCATCTCCGGCTGCCGGTCTGGTACAAACCGACGTTCTACGGTGTCATGCCGCCCATCGAGCAGCGGCGGGTCGTGGTGGTGGCGACACCGTGGATCTTCACGTTGCTGTTGCAGCACATGAGCTGGGTCCGCGAGCTGGAGCACATCACCGTGCTGTACGGCGGCGCGATGCTCCCCGCGACGGCCGGGGAGTTCCTCGCCGAGGCGGGCCCGGACCGGGCGCTCATCGTGGAGGTGCTGGGCTCCACCGAGGCGGGCGGCATCGCGACCCGGCGCTGGCGGGAGGGCGAACCTCCCCCCTGGACCCTCTTCCCCGACGTGTCCTTCGCCGATCCCGGGCCTGAACCCGAGCCCGCCGGATCGGACGAGGACGAAGAGGTACCGCTCGTGATCCGCAGTCCCCGGCTGGCGTTCCGGCCGGACGAGCGGCCGCCGCCGCTCTGGGAGGCGGACGACTACGTCCAGCCGCTGGACGAGCGGACGTTCCGGTTCGCCGGTCGCCGCACCCGGCTGGTCAAGGTGAACGGCCGCCGGATCAACCTGGACGAGGTCGAGCACGCGCTGCGCGCCGTGCTGGACTGCGAGGACCTCGCGGTCGTCCCCGTCGCCGACCGGATGATCGGCGAGCACGTCGACCTGCTGGTCGTGCTGAAGCCGGGCACGGAACTGGCCGGCCTCGACCTGTCCGCCGCGTTCGACCGGATCGGGGTCCGCCCGAAACGCGTGCACGCGGTGCCCAGGATCGAGCGGTCCGCGCTGGGCAAGGTGCGGCACCTCCAGACATCACCCACCACCGAGGCAACCGAAGCAGAGGTAGCGAAGTGACACTGACCGCCGAGATGACGAGCAGCGAGACGACCGGTGCGGCGTACCTGGCGGAGATCGCCAGGAGCGCCTCCTGGGATGGCCGGATCGATCCGTGCGACGACGCCGACATCGCCAGGATGGAGGCCAGCGCGGCGACCGTCGCGAAACATCTGGCCGCCGACCAGCCCATCTACGGCCTCACCCAGGGATTCGGCCCGCTCGTCACGTACGCCGCGGAGTCGGAGATGGAGCAGGGCAGCTCGCTGATCTCACACCTGGGCACCGGCCAGGGCAGGCCGCTGAGCCCGGAGGTGTCCAGGCTCGTCTTCTGGCTGCGCCTCAACAGCATGCGCCGGGGGTTCTCGGCGGTCTCGCCGGAGTTCTGGCAGACCCTGGCCGACCTGTGGAACGCCGGTTTCACCCCGGTGATCCCGCGGGACGGCACGGTCAGCGCGAGCGGGGACCTGCAGCCGCTGGCACACGCGGCACTGACGTTCACCGGATTCGGCGAGGCGTGGATGCGCGGCGCCGGCGGCGGCTGGGAGACGAGGCCCGCCAGGGAGGCCCTCGCGGCGCTGGGTGCCGAGCCGTTCGAGTGGCCGGTCAGGGAGGCGCTCGCCTTCGTCAACGGCACCGGCGCCAGCCTGGCGGTGTCCATCCTCAACCACCAGTCGGCGGTGCGGCTGGTCCGGGCGGCGGCGATGCTGACCGGCCGGCTGGCCACCCTGCTGCGGGCCAACAGCGAGCACTACGACGACGGCCACGCGTTCGCCCGCGGCCAGCTCGGGCAGCTCACGGCGGCCAGGTGGATCAGGCGGGAACTGCCCGCCGGCCTGGTCAGGGACGAGCGGCGGCCGCTGCAGGAGCCGTACAGCCTGCGGTGCGCGCCGCAGGTGCTCGGCGCGGTGCTCGACCAGCTCACCTCGGCGGGCGACGTGCTGGCCAGGGAGGCGAGCGGTTGCCAGGACAACCCGATCGCCTACGAGGGCCAGATCCTGCACGGCGGCAACTTCCACGCCATGCCGGTCGGCCTCGCCTCCGACCAGATCGGGCTCTCCCTGCACATGGCCGCCTACCTGGCCGAACGGCAGCTCGGCCTGCTGCTCAGCCCGGCCACCAACGGAGACCTGCCGCCCATGCTCACGCCGAGGGCCGGCCGGGGCTGCGGGCTGGCGGGCGTGCACATCAGCGCGACGTCGTTCGTCTCCCGGATCAGGCAGGTCGTCTATCCGGCCTCGCTGACCACGCTGCCGACCAACGGCTGGAACCAGGACCACGTCCCGATGGCGCTCAACGGGGCGAACGCGGTGTCGGACGGCCTGGAGCTGGGCTGGCTGGCCATCGGCTCGCTGGCCCTGGGCGTGGCCCAGCTCGCCGTGATGGTCGGCGAGGAGCCCCAGGCCGACGGGATCTGGGCGGAGCTGGCCGAGATCTCCCCGCCGCTGGACGCCGACCGGCCGATGGCCCAGGAGGTGCGGGACGCCCGCGACCTGCTCGACCGGCACGCCGCCGCGGCGCTCGCCGCCGAGTGACGAGGGAGGGGACGAGCCGATGAGCATCGAACAGCTACGGCGCAGCGCGCGTGACTTCATCTCGGCCACGACGCGTTCGGCCTTCGAGCCCCCGACGCCGGAACAGGTCGCCGAGTTCTACGACAGGAACGGTCAGGCCCTCGCGGAGATGTACGGCGGGCAGACGCACGTCGGGTACTGGACGGGGCCCCAGGACGGCAGCGAACTGGGCGAGGCCGGCGTCCGGCTGACCGATGTCATGATCGGAAAGCTCGGGGTGGGGCCGGGAGACAGGATCCTGGACCTCGGCTGTGGGTCGGGAGCGTCGGCCGTCCAGGTGGCGCGGGCGACGGGCGCGGAGGTGGTCGGTGTTTCGATCAGCGCCGGCGAGGTCGACACGGCGGCCGCTCTGGCCAGGGCCGAGGGCATGGAGGGGCGGGTGCGGTTCCAGCGGGGCGACGCGCTGAATCTGTCGTTCGCCCCCGGCTTCTTCGACGCCGTCCTGGCGATCGATTCCTTCGTGCACCTTTCCGACCAGGTACGGGCCCTGAGCGAGATCGGGCGCGTCCTGCGCCCCGGGGGCAGAGTGGTCCTCACGGACTACATCAGGCGGGGGCCGGAGCTCAGTGAGGAGGAGGAGTACGCGCTGGCGGAGATGTCGGCGCTCTGGCGTATGGTCCCCATGCCACGGGCCGAGCACTACCCGGAATTCGCGCGTCGGGCCGGTCTGGTCGTCGACGAAGTCGCGGACATCACCGAGCACACGAAGTACTCGTTCGGAAAGCTCTATCTGAAGGCCGGTGAGTATGTCCGGCGACACGGTGAGCTACCGCCGGACCTCGCGCGAATCTTCGGCAAGGGAAGCGACGAGGACTGGCTGGAGGCGGCGGAAGGACCGCAGTACGAAGGTGTCGTCCTCGTCGTGGCCCGCCGGGCGGAGGACGGCCTGTCCTGACGGTCGGCGTGGGAGGGGAGGGATCTCTCCGAGAGGTCCCTCCCCTTTCCGTGCTCTCTTCCCGACGGCGCCTGTCCCGGCGGCGCGGGTCGCGTGTCCAGGACCGCGACCCGCTGTGCGTCGTCAGCCGTACTGCTTCAGCGCCAGCGGCCGTGCCGGCCGGCCATCCCGCATCACCACGTTCATGAGCAGGTCCGCCGTCTGGTTCGCGCGCGTCACGCTCAGGGAACCCCGGTGGTACGTCGTGCCGGACCTGTGCAACTCCAGGAAGCTCTCGATCCGCGGGCGCAGGGAGCCGTCGGGCTCAAGGACCCAGCACCCCCTGGCCGTCCAGGGCGGCATGGCCGCCGAGCACCAGGTCCGCGGCAGGCCCCGCAGGTGCACCCGGGCCATCGCCCTGCCCTGCGCGATACCGGGAGCGGGCTGGTAGAACGAGAGCCGAATGGCATGCGGGTCGATCTTCCGCAGCGCCCCGGTCTGCTCGTAGAGCAGGACCATCGCCAGGTAGCGGACGACCCTGTCGAGCCACTGCGTCTCGTCCTCCGCGGGATAGAGCCTGCGGAGGCGGCCGAGGTAGTGCCGTCGCGTCTCGGCTCCGATCTCCCCGCGCCATCCCGCGGCGCACAGCTCACCGAATCGGGCCTCGGAGTCCTCCTCCGCCGTCCAGTAGGCGTGCAGCAGGTCCCGGTTCTGCTCGGCCTGTGCGATGCACTCGCGGTAGTCGGCGTCGACCGTGTCGTGGAACAGGTAGGGCTGTATGGACTTTCCGGCCACCACCCCGATCAGGTCGATCAGACCGTCCGCGTACCGGCGGGAGTTCACAGTGATCGACTTCTGGACGGAGGGGGAACGGCCGTAGGCGTCCTCGTACCACACGCCGAAGTCCTCGATGATCAGACTGATGCGGGCGCCCGGCTCGTAGATCTCGGAGATGTCCGTCACGATCTGGGTGAGTCGCAACACGGTGAAGAGCTCGGCGATGTCGATGCCCTGGTCCTCGTCGCGGACGTAGTGCTTGATGCATCCCCACATCGTCGAGAAGGGGATCGGCTCGTTCCGCGACACCGCCCGGTCGATGCGTTCGCGCAGGATCCGGCGCCCGTCCGCGTCGGGCCTGGGGGCGAAGCGCGTGTGCCGCGAACCGACGACGATGTCGAGGATCCGGTCCACCGTCGAGCCAGGACGTGGCGCCTTCCCGCCGCGCAGGATCCCGGAAACGGCCCGCGTCATCAGGTCGGGCGGGATCGGGAGGCCCTCGGTGGACCAGGAAAAAGTGAGATCGCCGCCGGTTTCCCCCATGGTGGCCGCGTCGTCGAAATGCTGCTCCCCGGACATCGTTCTCCTTTCGTGAATGTGATGTCCCCGTGGGTGAGAAGGCGGGCACCGGCCTCGCGGCCGGTGCCCGGCTCAGGCCTCCTTGCGCCAGTACACGCCGCACCAGTCGATGTCGACGATCGGATCGGTGATGGCGTGCTCGTTCCGGTAGTCGTGGACGGCCTTGGCACAGGCCTCCAGCGCGTGGTAGTCGTCGACGATGAGGAATCCGCCCGGCGACAGCTTGGGATAGAGGTTCACCAGCGCGTCCATCGTGGACTCGTACAGGTCGCCGTCCAGGCGCAGGACCGACAGGCGCTCGACGGGCACGGTGGGCAGGGTGTCGGCGAACCGGCCCTTGACGAACTCGACCTGTTCGTCGAGCAGGCCGTACCTGCGGAAGTTCTCCTGCACCTGCTCCTGGGAGATCGCGAGCGGCTCGAACAGGTGGATGCCCCACAGCGGCTTGTCGTCCGGGTAGCGCTCGTCCGGCTCGGGGATCCCCTCGAAGGAGTCGGCGACCCAGACCCGCCGGTCCGTCACGCCGTGCGCGGCCAGTACGGCGCGCATGAAGATGCACGCGCCGCCCCGCCACACCCCCGTCTCCATGAAGTCGCCGGGCACGCCGTCGGCCAGCGCGCGTTCGGTGCACTCCTGCAGGTTGTTGAGGCGCTTCATGCCGATCATGGTGTGCGCGTCACGCGGCCAGTCGCGGCCCTCGCCACGGCCCTCGGCGCTGAACTCGACGAGTTCGGCGCCCGTCATTCTCAGCTCGGTCTGCTCTCCGTCGGAGACCTCGACGATGTCGACGTTGGAGACGTCCATGTCCGGGTCCTGGTAGACCGTGTTGCAGACGACTCGCTTCATGAGGTCGAGATAGAGGTCGGACGCTGTCATCGTCATGTGTTCTCTCCGGTCTTCGTGGTGGTTCGGGGGGCGTTCGAGAAATGTGTGGGCGGTGTTCTCCTGGCTGTGCCGGAGCCCGGGTGAGCCGGATCGGCTTCCTCGCGCCGATGGTTCGCGGCGGTTCCGGCCTGCCACCTCACCGGGGCGCGGTGCGGTGTTTGGCGGCGAGCTCCTCCAGGTGGGGGACGAGTTCGTTGGGAGTGGGCAGAGCCCGTATCTCGTCGCGCAGCCGGATCGCGCCGTCGCGGAAGGCGGGCTCGCGCAGCAGCCGGAGCACACTTTCGCGGATGTTGGGACCCGTGGCCTCGCTGGGGTGCAGCCGCAGTGCCCCGCCCTGAGCGGCGAGCTTGCGCGCCATGATCGGCTCGTTGAAGTGGTAGCCGATGGCGAGCTGGGGAACGGCGTGTAGCGCGGTGGTGAGGACGGTCCCGTCGCCGGCGTGGTTGATGACCGCCGAGCAGGTGGGCGCGAGGGCGTCCAGGGGCGCGTACGACACGAGCCGCGCGTTGTCGGGGACGCGGTCGAGTTTGTGCTGCTCGCTCTCGGAGACCGTGGCGACGAGTTCGACGTCGAGGTCGGCGAGGGAGTCGAGGACGTCCTGCACACCGACCGTGTAGCCGCTGAAGAGCTCGGTGGCGGCGAAACCGAGGGTGAGGGCGACTCGGGGGCGTTCGGGCGCGGTCCACAGCCACTTCGGCACGGAGGCGGGGCCGCCATGGGGGACGTACCGCATCCGCAGGTAGTGCTGCGAGCCGGCCTGGTCGCTGAGCGAGGCGGGGAGTTGATGGATGGTGAAGTGGCCGGTGGTCATGTCCTCGGTGAAGTCGAAGCCGTGCTTGCGGCCGTAGGCGCCGAGCCAGTCGGCCAGTGGGTCGGCGCGCTCCTCGGGGGGCTGTTCGGCCTTGAGCCGCAGGAAGTGGTCGCGGGCGATGCCGAAGACGTCCAGGCTCCACAGCAGGCGGGCGTGCGCGGCGCCGCAGGCCTTGGCCGCGATCGGCCCGGAGTAGGTGAAGGGTTCCCAGATGACCAGGTCGGGCCGCCAGTGCCGGGCGAAGTCGACCAGGCCCGCGATCATCGGGGCGTTCTCCGCCTTGTACCCCTCGACGGTTTCGAGGTATCCGTCCAGCATGTGACGCCAGGTGGCCTTCGCTGGGTCGTCCGCGACGTCGTAGGGCGGGGACAGCCCGACCCTGGCCTTCTCCAGCTGCTCCTCGGTCACGCCGTAGATCTTGAAGAGCTTGATGATGTCGAGGTCCCGGCCGACGGGCACGGCGGTCAGCCCGGCCTGGGTGATCATGTCGGCGAACTTCGGCTGGCCGGCGACCCGGACCTCGTGGCCCGCGGTGCGCAGTGCCCAGGCCAGCGGGACCAGTGGCAGGAACGTGCTCGTTCCCGGGTTGACGGCGAACAGGACGCGCATGGTGGTGGTGTCTCCCGATCCCGCGTCAGCGGTGTTTGGCGGTGAGTTCTTCGAGCTGGGGGACGAGCTGGTTGGGGCTGGGCAGGGCGTGGATCTCGTCGCGGAGGTCGGCGGCCCGGTGCCGGAAGGCGGGTTCGCCGAGCAGCCGCAGGACGCTCTGGCGGATGGCCTGACCGGTCGCCTGGTCGGCCCGGATCACCAGGGTGGCGCCCTGTCCGGCGGCCTGCCGGGCGAACGCGGGCCCGTCGAAGTCCCACGGCAGGGCGAGTTGCGGGATTCCGTAGCGCGCGGTGGTGAGGAAGGTGCCGAACCCCGCGTGGTTGATGACCGCCGAGCAGGTGGGCGCGAGGGCGTGCAGCGGCGCGTACGACACGAGCCGCGCGTTGTCGGGGACGCGGCTGAGCCTGTGCCGCTCGCTCTCGGGGACCGTGGCGACGAGTTCGACGTCGAGGTCGGCCAGCGAGTCGAGGACGTCCTGCACGCTGACCGCGTAACCCGCCTTGTGGTCGGTCAGGCTGAGTCCCATCGTCAGGGCGACCCGGGGGCGTTCGGGCGCGGTCCACAGCCACTTCGGCACGGAGGCGGGACCGCCGTAGGCGACGTACCGCATCGGGAGATAGGACAGATCCGCTCGCACGCTGAGCGAGGAGGGGATCTGGTCGATGGTGAAGTGGCCGGTGGTCATGTCCTCGGTGAAGTCGAAGCCGTGCTTGCGGCCGTAGGCGCCGAGCCAGTCGGCCAGTGGGTCGGCGCGCTCCTCGGGGGGCTGTTCGGCCTTGAGCCGCAGGAAGCTGTCGCGGGCGATGCCGAAGACGTCCAGGCTCCACAGCAGGCGGGCGTGCGCGGCGCCGCAGGCCTTGGCCGCGATCGGCCCGGCATAGGCCAGGGGTTCCCAGATGACCAGGTCGGGCCGCCAGTGCCGGGCGAAGTCGACCAGGCCCGCGATCATCGGCAGGCTGCCGGGCCGGTGCCAGGTGCGCAGCGCCTCGGCGTACCCGTCGGCCAGGTGCCGCCAGGTGCCCCTGGCCGGATCGTCCACGACGTCGTACGGCACGGGCAGGCCGTACGCGGGGTCCCAGGTCCAGTCGGGGATACGGTGGTCGCGGGCCAGCAGCTGCCACAGGTCGGCGTCCCGGCCGACGGGCACGGCGGTCAGCCCGGCCTGGGTGATCATGTCGGCGAACTTCGGCTGGCCGGCGACCCGGACCTCGTGGCCCGCGGTGCGCAGTGCCCAGGCCAGCGGGACCATGGTCAGCAGGTGCGCCTTCTCCGGGTTGGCGACGAACAGCACACGCATCGTCCTCACCCCCCACCGATCGCGGACCCGGCGAGCGGCGCGTGCCGGTGTGCCGCGGCCAGGTCCTCAAGGTCGCCGGCCAGCTCGTTCGGCGTCGGCATGGCCAGCATCTCCTCGCGCAGCAGGGCGGCCCCGTGCCGGAACCGAGGTTCGTTCAGCAGCCGCAGCAGGCGGTCCCTGATGGTGGCGCCGGTGGCCTGCATGGGGTGCAGGGCCAGCCCGGCCCCCTGCGCCGCGATCCGGCGTCCCAGAGCCGGGCCGTCGCCGTCCCACGGGACGACCAGGTGCGGGACCGCGTGCAGCGCGGTGGTGGCGAGGGTGCCGAAACCGGCGTGGTGGATCACTGCCGAACAGGTGGCCGCCAGAGCGTCCAACGGTACGAACGGCACAAGTCGGGCGTTGTCCGGGATCGAGGCGAGCCTGTCCCGCGCGGCCTCGGAGACGGTCGCGACAAGCTCGACGTCCATGTCGGCCAGCGCCTCCAGCACGTCGGGCAGGTCGACCACGTATCCCGCCCCGTGGTCGGCGGTGCTGAGCCCCATCGTCAGCGCGACCCTGGGGCGTCCCGGGGGCTCCCGCAGCCACGACGGGACGACCGCCGCGCCGCTGTAGGGCACGTAGCGCATCGGGACGTACCGCAGGTCGGCCTCCAGGCGCAGCGAGCGCGGCAGGAGGCTGATCGTGAACTGGCCGGTGACGAGCTCCTCGGAGAACTCGAAGCCGTACTTGTGGGCGTAGCCGCCGAGCCAGTCGGCGAGCGGGTCGGCCCGGTCCCCAGGAGGCTGCCGTTCCATGAGCCGCAGGTGGTGGGCGCGGGTCACGGCGAGGCTGTCCACGCTGAACAGCAGGCGGGCGTGGGCGGCGCCGCACGCCTCGGCGGCGATCGCGCCGGCGTAGGTGGTGGGCTCCCAGACGACCAGGTCGGGTTTCCAGGACCGGGCGAACTCCACCAGGTCCGCGACGATCGGGACGTTGCTCATCTTGTGCCAGCGGCTGACCTGGAGCTCGTACCCGTCCTTCAGGTAGCTCCAGGTGACGTCGCCCGGATGCCACTCGGCCGCGTCGTAGGGGACGGGCAGTCCGCCGACCCCCGCGGGGAGCCAGTGCATGTGCCGGCTCATGAGTTGCCACAGGTGCCGCTCCCCGCCGACCGGCACCGCGGTGAGGCCCGCCTGGGTGATCACGTCCGTGAAGACCGGCTGGACGGCGAAGACCACCTCGTGGCCGGCGGTGCGCAGTGCCCAGGCCAGCGGGGCCATGGCCAAGAAGTGCGTCTTCTCCGGGTAGGTGGTGAACAGGACGCGCATCGGCCTCACCCGTCGCCGCGGTGTTCGGCGACGAGCTCCTCCAACCGGGGGACGAGCTCGTTGGGCGTCGGCATGGCGAGGAACTCCTCGCGCAACCTGGCGGCGCCCTGCACGAAGGACGGCTCGTTCAACAGCCGCAGCAGGTTCTCGCGGACGGCCTCGCCCGTCGCCTTGGCGGCGTGCACGGCCAGGCCGGCGCCCTGCGCGGCCAGACGTTCGGCCAGCGCGGGCTGGTCGACGTCCCACGGCAGTGACAGCTGGGGCAGGCCCTGCAGGGCCGTGGTGGCGAGGGTGCCCACCCCGGCGTGGTGGATGACGGCGGAGCAGGAGGCGAGCAGCGCCTGGAGCGGCACGTAGGGCACCGGGCGGATGTTGTCCGGGATCCTGGCGAGTTTCCTCTGCTCCTCCTCCACGATGGTGGCGACGATCTCGATGTCGAGATCACCCAGGGCGTCGAAGAGGTCCTGCACGTCGACCGGGTAGCCGACGGCGCGGTCGGTGACGGTGAGACCCATGGTGATGGCGACCCTGGTCCGCTCGGGCGGGGTGGACAGCCACTTCGGCACGACCGCCGGGCCGCCGTAGGGGGTGTACCGCAGCGGGAGGTAGTTCAGGTTCGCCCGCATCCGCAGCGAGGGCGGCAGCATGTCGATGGTGAACTGGCCGGTGATGAGCTCCTCGCCGAACTCGAACCCGTACTTGCGGGCGTAGGAGCCGAGCCAGTCGGCCATCGGGTCGGCGCGGTCGTCCTTCGGGCGTTCGGCGCCGAGCCGCAGGTAGTGGTCGCGGGTGATGCCGTAGACGTCCGCGCCGATGAGCAGGCGGGCGTGCGCGGCGCCGCAGGCCCTGGCGGCGATCGCGCCGGCGTAGGTGGTGGGTTCCCAGACGACCAGGTCGGGTCGCCAGCTCTGGGCGAACTCCACCAGGCTGCTGATCATGGGGACGTTGCTCTGCTTGTGCCACTGGCCGATCTGCAGCTCGTAGCCGTTGCGGAGGTAGTCCCAGTCGACGTCCTCGGGCTCCCACTCCGCCGCCGCGTACGGGGTGGGCCAGCCCACCTCCTTGCTGCCGGTCCACTCCTCCGTCCACTCCTTCTTGGCATGGGCCATCTCCTTGAGACGGCCGAGGTACTGCCACAGGTCGCGGTCGGTGCCGATGGGCACGGCGGTCAGGCCGGCCTGGGTGACCACGTCGGCGAACTTGGGCTGGACCGCGACGCGCACCTCGTGGCCGGCCGTGCGCAGCGCCCAGGCCAGCGGGGCCAGCAGCAGGAAGTGCGTCCGTTCTGGATATGTGGTGAACAGGATGCGCATGGTGGTGGTGTCTCCCGATCCCGCGTCAGCGGTGTTTGGCGGTGAGTTCTTCGAGCTGGGGGATGAGCTGGTTGG